>JAZRQT010000071.1:0-8248 GCA_045650105.1 Clostridia bacterium
TCCCACAGAGGAAGCTGACATTGAGGCACTTGCAAAGGCTCAGGGTAAGTCTGTTTCCGACATTAAGGCTATCATCGCTTCTCTTCATGAGTTTAACCCCATGATGGGTCACCGTGGTTGCCGTCTTGCAGTAACATATCCTGAAATTGCAAAGATGCAGACAAAGGCTGTTATCCGTGCAGCAATCAATGTTAAGAAGGCTCATCCCGACTGGAACCTTGTTCCCGAGATTATGATTCCTCTCGTAGGCGAAATCAAAGAGCTTAAGTACGTTAAGAATGACGTTGTAGCTACTGCTGATGCTGAAATCGCTCAGGCAGGTGCTGACCTTAAGTACGAGGTTGGTACAATGATCGAAATTCCCAGAGCTGCTCTTACAGCAGACGATATCGCTAAGGAAGCTGAGTTCTTCTGCTTCGGTACAAACGACCTTACACAGATGACCTACGGTTTCTCACGTGATGACGCAGGTAAGTTCCTCGATGCTTACTATGATGCTAAGATTTTCGAGAATGACCCCTTTGCTAAGCTTGACCAGACAGGTGTTGGTAAGCTTATGGAAATGGCAGTTGAGCTTGGTAAGAAGGTACGTCCCGAAATGCACTGCGGTATCTGCGGTGAGCATGGCGGTGACCCCGTTTCTGTTGAGTTCTGCCACCAGATCGGTCTTGATTATGTTTCCTGCTCACCTTTCCGTGTTCCGATTGCACGCTTAGCAGCGGCTCAGGCTAAGATTAAGGAAGAAAACTAATCATACGTTAATAAAATCAAAAGAACCTTGTGTATGACTACACAAGGTTCTTTCTTCTATTATAGCATTATGATAAGATCTTTTACATATCCTTTTCATACTTTTCAAAAACTGATTTTGCATATTCTTTTGGAGTGAGATTCGTCCTTCTTTTAAAAATATAACTGAAATATGACTGCGAAGAAAAACCACATTCATATGCAATTTTTGTAAGCGTATAATCAGTTGTGACAAGAAGATTTTTAGCTTTTTTTATACGCAATCCTTCAACGTATTGATGGAGTGTATGCGCAGTTGCCGTTTTAAAACAATTGTGAAAATGTATCGGACTCATTCCTGCAAAATGCGCAACTTTTTCAAGAGATAAATCTGCAGTCAGGTTCTGTTTTATATACTTTATTGTGCGTTCTATAATAATGTGGTTATTTGACTTTATTTGCTCACGCTTGTGTAATTTTTCGGAATCCTTTACAATCATATAGATAAGCTCCATAACAAGGCTGTGAAGAATTATGGCATCTTCTTCATCGGGCGATTCAAAGTATTTATACAATTTTTCAAAAACATCTCTGTACTTGTCAGCTCTGTCCGTCTTCACAAAATTTTGCACATCCGCAAGGCGCTCATAAAGCTCGCCTTTTTTTAAAATGAAATGAATATAATAACATTTAAACGGCGGTTTTGTCTGTCTTATTTGTCCTGGCTTTGCGCATATAACTACCGAAGGGTCTATTGGCTGAGCCTTAGAGTTTATATAGGAAATGCCACCTTTTTCTATTGGAATTTCAAATTCAAACATAGTGGTCGTGCGTTTCTTTGTGATTTTTTTGTTCTGAGAAATATTTTGCTTACGAAATATTCCCACAGAAACAATCTCAGGCAATATAAATTCCATAAAATCACCTCGCAAAATAATAAGATTTCTAATAATTTCGATAAGAATAATATATATTTCTAACAAGATATATTATATAATAGATATAAATCAAAGTCAATCAGAAAGGAAAATGTTTATGAAAATCACATGGCTTGGACAAGCAGGGTTACTGTTTGAAAAAGATAATTTTAAAATTATGATTGACCCATATCTGTCTGACAGTGTAGAAAAGATAAATCCAAACAACTACAGACGTGTTGGAATTTCAGATGCTTTTTTCAGGATAGAACCCGATGTTATGATTTTCACGCATAACCACCTTGACCATTACGATCCTGAAACTGTATCAAGATTTATCACAAAAACATCAAAAATCACTGTACTCTCCCCCACTTCCGTATGGGATGACGTGCGTAAAATCGGTGGTGATAATAGCTTTGTACAGTTTAACCGACATACAACCTGGACTGAGGGCGGGATACAGTTTACTGCCGTTAAAGCTGAACATAGTGATATTTACGCTATCGGAATAATTATAGATGACGGGGAAAATAGGTACTATGTGACCGGCGACACGCTTTATAACGAAGAAATTTTTAAGGATATCCCCAATAATATCCATGCCATATTCTTGCCTGTAAATGGTGTGGGAAATAATATGAATATGGCTGATGCAAAAAGATTTTGCGAAAGGCTTACCCCTCAATATGCAGTTCCACTGCATTGCGGAATGTTTGATAACATTAACATGAATAGGTTTGAATATAAAAATAAGATTATTCCGGAAATATACAAGGAGGTAAAACTAATATGAAAGTAACTGATATTAAAACTTTTGCAGTAGATTGTTTTCGTACCAACTGGGTGTTTGTGAAAGTTTATACAGACGAAGGAATTGATGGTGTGGGAGAAGCAACTCTTGAATATAAGGAAAAGGCACTTATCGGTGCGGTAGAGCATATTAAAGAGTATCTTGTGGGTCAAAATCCTCTTGATATAGAAAAGCACTGGCACGCAATTTACCGTGATGCATACTGGCGTGGCGGAGCGGTACTTATGTCCGCACTTTCTGCCGTTGAAATGGCACTTTGGGATATACTCGGAAAGCACCTTAATGTTCCCGTATATCAGCTTTTGGGCGGAAAGGTTAACGATAAAGTAAGAATATACGTAAACGGTTGGTTTGCAGGTGCAAAAGAGCCGGAGGAATTTGGAGAAAAAGCAAAGATAGCGGTAGAGCGTGGCGTTACTGCTATGAAGTGGGATCCCTTTGGTAAAAGCTATCTTAATATATCTAATCAGGACCTTGATAAAGCACTCCGCTGCGTTGCCGCAGTAAGAGATGCTGTAGGCAATGATGTTGATTTACTGATTGAAGGACATGGCAGATTTAACATTCCAACAAGTATAAAAATTGCAAAAGAGCTTGAGAAGTTTAAGCCAATGTTCTTCGAAGAGCCTGTACCGCCCGATAATCTTGATGCATTAAAGGCAGTGCGTGATAAATCCCCCGTTGCAATATCGGCAGGCGAAAGACTTTATACAAGATGGGATTACAGAGCAATGTTTGATAAAATGGCTGCAGATTACATACAACCTGATATTTCACACGCAGGAGGTATAATGGAGCTTAAAAAGATTGCGGCGGAGGCAGAATCAAGGTATATCCCCTTTGCACCGCATAATCCGTCAGGTCCCGTTGCAAATGCGGCAACGCTTCAGCTTGCGGCAACATGCCCGAATTTTGAAATACTTGAAATTATGTACAGTGATGTTGAGTGGAGAAAAGACATCACAAACGAAAGTCTTGAATATAAGGATGGCTACATTACAATTCCTGACAAGCCTGGCTTGGGTATAGAAATAAATGAGCAGGAGTGCCTTAAGCATCCATATCAGAAGCATACTCTTCGTCATTATACAGGTGCGCTTACAGACATAAGACCTGCAAAGACAGAATTTTATTTTTAAGAGGGTGACTAAAATGAGTAAATATGCATTGGTAACAGGTGCGTGCATCAATACGGGTGTCGCAATCGTAGAAAGATTCGCGGAGGAAGGCTGGAATGTTATTTTTACGGGAAGAAACTGCGAAAAAGTGCACGCAGCAGAAAAACTGTATAGAGAAAAATATCCGCAGAGCGATATTATAGGCTATCACATAGACTCTCTCATAGACGAAAGAACCGTTGATGAAAGAGCGGTAGAGGAAATGTTTTCAGAACTTGATGAAAAGGGAATATTTATTGATACCATTGTTCTTAATGCGGCAGACCAGGGTCTTGGAATTGAAATTTTTGAGAATCCTCTTACTGACTTTATGCGTGTTATTAATACGAATATGATATGGAATTACTGTCTTTCTGAACATGCCGCAAAAAGGATGAAGGAAAACGGTGGAGGAAATATTATTTTTGTTAATTCAAATACGGCATACCGAGCAATTCCTGATAGAATTGCGTATTCTGCATCAAAGAGCGGTCAGCTTGGCATGATGAGAGCAATGGCGCTTGATTTAGGAAAATATAATATACGTGTAAATGCTGTTCTGCCCGGAATGATAAAGACAGACAGATGGGATAAAAACCCTGAATTTTACAAAAATGTGCCATCAAGGTTTACACCGCTCGGAGATGTTGCAGTAGGTGCGGATGTAGCAGATGCAGTATGGTATTTTGCCGCACATGCAAGAAACACTACGGGTGCTGAATTAGTTGTTGACGGAGGAAACACTATTCAATTATATCCAATAATCCCAACCGAACAGGAAATTTGAATATTGCGCATAAACTATTGAAAGGACGAAATTAAATGAAACCATCTGATTTCAAAGCTGAATACATAAGTAAAATATCTAAACTTGGATTTGATGAAACAGGCACTTTTAAAAACCTTGATAATATTCCGACTAAAGACGGTGGAAAGCTAGGTCTTGGAATGGAATGTCTTGACCGCGATTTGTGGGACTGGAAAAGGGCTTTCCCCCTTATTAAAAGCCTTGGAATTAAAACGGTAAGGCTTCAGACCGGTTGGCAGAAAACTGAAAAAGAAGAAGGAATTTACGATTTTCTCTGGCTTGATGAGATTGTAGATGCCCTGCTTGAAGAAAATATCACTCCCCTTCTTTCTTTATCCTACGGCAATAAAATCTACTGTGATGACCTTGAAAAATATCCCAACATTGAAAACGGTGGTGTAGGGCATTGCCCCATAGAAAACGAAAGGGAACGCGCTGCATGGCAAAACTATGTAACCGCACTTTTAAACCATTTTAAAGACCGCGTAAAGTTCTATGAAATATGGAATGAACCTGATGTTTCCGTTTTCTGCGTATGCGCACTCCCCTGGAATGAAGCTTATATGGAGCTTGTCAGGATGACTTCTCCCATAATCCGCAAAATCTGCCCTGATGCAAAAATCCTCTCCTGCACAGCTCTTATAACAAGTGCCGAAATACTTGTCGATATGGGATTGGGCGATTGGGTTGATATTCATTCATACCACAATTACCGCCCGTGGCCTGAGCTTAAGAGAGGAGAACAGAAAAATAAAATTCTTCATATGAAAGAAATAGCACCGAACCTAAAATTCTGGCGCGGTGAGGCAGGTTACCCGTCATATAATGACCCTAAGAGCAGTGGCGCTTTATCAAGCCTTGAAGTGAGTGAAATTAAGCAGGCTAAATTTGTAATGCGCCATCTTACGTGCGATATGAAAAATGAGCAGCTTGAAAAGACATTTTATTTCCATGCATATGATTTTGAGCACTTCACGCACACTCACCGTTATCACTACGGCATTATAAGGCATGATGAAGATTTGAGCAAGAAACCGTCTTATGATTGTTTGCAGGTGCTTTTACATCTCTTTGACGAGGCAAAGCTTTCAAACAAATATCAGCTTTCATTTGCAGATTCACCTGAGTCAGAACTGAAAGACGAAAAATTACTTCAGCTTGAATTTTTGTGTTTTGAAAAGAATGACGATATTTTGTTTGCATACTATTCTCCGCTTGAAATCGGCAATGACACAAAGGTATTTAAAGTATATTTGTCAATGCCGCCCGTAAAAGGCATTAAAAGCCCCGTTATTCTTGACCCGCTTACAAGAAAAATCTATGCTGTTTCAAGTTTAACTGAATTTCCCGTACCCGTAACTGACTACCCCATGTTTATAGCTGATGCAAAAATGGTAAGCAAGATAGCTGATATTGATATTCAGACAGAGCTTACAGAAAAGCAGTACGAAATAAAACAATTTTTTGAGCAGTAATGATGAGATGTAAAAGGGGCTGTCTCACTAAATAAGTGAGGCAGCCCCTTTTTATTTATGTTTCCATATTGTTAATCTGTCTGCAATCTTTGCCCCAAAATAGATTGTATATGCCCCGACTATAACGAAAATTAGTCCTATAAGAAAAGCAAAATCACACGATACGCAGCCTATGGGGTTATAATATCCTAATTTAAAAATGCTCTTTTCTTTTTCCATACATAAGCCGATAATATCATATATGTATATAATTCCATTGGCAAAAAGAATACTCCCGCTTGCGGCAATTATAAAACCTATAAACGTTTTCCACAACCGATATAACCTTTGTTTCATTTGTAATCCCCCACAAATACAATAATAAAAAAGTGCGTAGCCCTTGCAGACTACGCACCGAAAAACGTAGCCTGACCAGTTGCAACACAATCGAATCCCACTCAAAACAGGTATACGATGTCAAGGCATACGCTTTTACCAAGAAAAGTGTACACCTGTTGAGAGTAGATTATTCCGTTGTGTTGCAATATTATTTTACCACTAAATCCTAAAATATACAATAGTTTTTTTAACTAAAACTACTCTCAAATCACAGAAGGCAACAACTGTTTGAATATAGTTCACAAATTGCATCTATTAGTTTAAAAAGCAACACATTCAGTATCAAAACGGTTTCAATATGCATAAATTGTATTGACTTTCGATATAATATTTGATACAATATAAGTAAGAAAGGAGTGATACTATGGCACAGGCAACATTCAGCGTTCGTATGGAGGATGGATTAAAAAAAGAATTTGACAGTTTGTGTTCCGATTTTGGAATGAGCATGTCTACAGCGATTACCGTTTTTGCAAAAGCTGTAGTTCGTGAACGTAAAATTCCTTTTGAAATCGCATCCCCTGACCCCTTCTATTCCGAAAAAAACCAGCAATATATTATGAAGTCAGTGAAAGATTATATGGCTGGCAATCTTACACCGCATGAGTTGATTGAGGTGGAAGATGAATAAACTGTGGACAGATGATGCATGGAACGATTATATCTATTGGTCTACGCAAGACAAAAAGACGTTAAAAAGAATAAATCAACTGTTAAAAGATATTGACCGTAACCGCTATGACGGAATAGGAAAACCTGAAGCACTTAAGCATGAGCTTCAAGGATTTTGGAGTCGAAGAATAGACGAAACTAACAGACTAGTATACAGAATTGAGAATGACAGTATAATAATTCTTCATTGCCGTGGTCATTATGAATAAGCATAGGATAGTCGGCACTTTCTGAAATATTAATCGGGTACAAAATAGAATTAGTCCCAAATTTGAGCAATAGAAAAAACCAAACGATAATTCGTTTGGTTTTTTCTATTGCTCAAATTTTTTATTCTTCGGAGAACATATCCTTACCCACTCCGCAAAGCGGGCAGAGGAAATCATCGGGCAAATCCTCAAACTTTGTGCCCGGCTCTATACCCATATCGGGTGCGCCAAGCTCCTCATCATAAACCCAACCGCAAGCGTCACATACATACTTTTTCATAACATTGTACCTCCAAAAAATTATTTTATTTCCTCAAAATCAGCGGCGCCGTGTTTACACAACGGGCAAACAATATCCTCGGGAAGAGTATCACCCTCGTACACGTATCCGCAAATTTTACAAACAAAGCCTTTTTTACCCTCTGTCTGGGGCTTCGGCTTGACATTTTCGTGATAATAGGTGTAGGTCATTGTGGGTGTATTTGTAATAACCCTCGCCTCCGTCACAGAGCAAATGAATATTCCGTGCGTGTCAACGTCCACATAGCTTTCTACCTTGAGCGACATAAATGAATTAATATATCTTGGCAAAAATGCAAGGCCGTTATCAGAACGCAAAATCTCCCCATCCGAAAATTTATCGGTATTTCTGCCGCTCTGAAAACCAAATTTCTCAAAAACAGAGAATGGTGCATCTGTACTAAGACAGTTGATATTCATTATTCCTGTCTGCTTTATAACGTGATGGGAATAATTCTGCTTATTGATTGTAACGGCTATTCTGTTTGGTGTATCAGTTACCTGAGTAACAGTATTAACGATTAAGCCGTTATCCTTCTTTCCGTCGTTTGAAGTAACAACATAAAGACCGTAGCCGATATTAAACAGAGCGGTCAAATCCGACTTGTTTGCAGTCTCGGATGCCATTTCGATATATTCGTGACAAAGCTCGTTTGCCAGGTCTTCCAACTGTTTTTGCGACTCCTCGTTCAAAGCCGAGCGAATGGTTACTTCCGTTTCGCAGTAGTTGATACGTTTGCAATTCTCCAACATTTTCTTCATCACCTTGGTAGCCAGGGGAGCCCAAGT
>JAZRQT010000072.1:0-2470 GCA_045650105.1 Clostridia bacterium
TGATGACGGTGTAACAAGACCGTATTCAACCGCAGGTGCATATACGGAAAGGGGCTTTATCGTTGAACCGGGCTGACGCAGTGTATGTGTTGCACGGTTAAGGGTACGATTACCCTCTTTCTCGCCTCTTCCGCCTGAAAGAGCCTTTACAAGACCTGTATACGGGTCCATAATAACCATAGAGGACTGGGGCTGAACTGCTGTGGATGCCTTCTGGAAGGCTGACGGGTCATTATAAACCTTATCCATAGCCTCCTGAATTTTCATATCCATAGAAAGATAAATCTGTAATCCTCCGTTATAGAGAATTTTACTTGCATACTCCTTGGTGTAGTTATACTGCTCCATCAAGTCTTCGATAACCTGGTCGATTGCGGCATCTGTAAAATAGCTCTGATAATTTTCGCTACCCTCTGCATCCTTCTTTACAAATACGAGCTTTTCATCAATTGCCTCTGCATATTCTTTATCGGTAATAAAGCCAAGCTCCTTCATTTTTTTAAGTATAACAAGCTGCCTTGCCTTATTATTTTCAGGGTTAACAAGCGGGTCGTACTTTGTCGGGAACTGCGTTATTCCTGCAAGAACTGCACATTCTGCCAGGGAAAGGTCTGATACCTCTTTACCAAAATAGGTAAGTGCCGCACTCGCAACACCGTTACACTTCTGACTGAGGTATATGGTGTTAAGATAATATTCGAGGATTTCCTCCTTGGAAAGGTCTCTTTCCAGATTAAACGCCCTGTATATTTCCTGAATTTTACGTTTTATCGAATATTCATCATCACGGGTAAGATTTTTTATAAGCTGCTGTGTAATCGTACTTCCGCCGTAGCTGGAATTACCCTTTTTTGTTATATACTGAATTGCAGCACCCATAAATCTTTTTAAATCAACACCAAAATGGGAATAAAAACGCTCATCCTCAATTGCAACGAAGGCATTTTTCAAATGTTCGGGAATTTCAGAGCTTGTCGCCCAGATACGATTTTCCGTATCGTAAAGCTGCTCTACCTCGATGGCCTCGCCGCTGTCAGGATCCTCGGCATATACAAAGGAAGTCAGGTTGAGGCGCATATTTTCAACATCAATAAGCTCCGCATCCTCAACATAACCGAGGAGAGACCCTACAACAAGTCCCACCACCGCAATAATAATAATTCCCAATGTAACACCCAAAGCCATTAAGACACGGGTTAATATACTCTTTTTATGCTTGCGCCCACTTTTTTTCTTAGCCATAAAGCGCACCTCCAAAAAGCAGATGAACTGCCGATTATACAGGCAAAAAACACCTCTCCTTTTACCTATACGATATAAGTATAACACTAAAGCATTAAAAAAGTGTTACAAACGCAAGATTATTTGTATACAACCCCATTAAACGGAAAAAATAAAGATAATGAAAAGCAAGGAGTGTTAATATGAAACGCCATAGCGGTATATTTTACATCTTTCTTATGTGTATAATTGCATTTTCAGCATCAATGGCAGGCTACGTTTCGGGGGTACGTGCAACAGGTCAAAGGATGCGTCAGCAAACACGTCTTTCCGCCCCATCTCCTTTCGTGCAGAGCCGTGCACCACTTCCAACAGAAGATACTCTTCCTATTATAAATGCAGAAACGGAAATCACAACCACATACATTCTTCGTGATAAGGACGGAAAGCTTGCCCTTTTCTCCAAATACTCCGACGGGAAAGAAAGTCTTTATCAGGATTATGATATTTTAACAAAATCACTTCCAAAATCTGACCGTGAGCTTCTCATAAAAGGAATAGAGGTTTCCTCCCTCAGCGAAGCACTGCAGCTTGCCGAGGATTATTCAAGCTAAAAAAACACCCGATTTTGGGACAATCCCCAAATTGTCAAGCAAAATCTACAATGTGAATTAGAAAACGTGCTACAAATTGGGGACAGTCCCTAAAATGGAATAAAATAAAAAGAGTGAGCAAAAATTGCTCACTCTTTTAAGTTCGTTAAAATATTAACTTACGCCTCGATAGCAGATACAACGCCTGAACCAACTGTTCTACCACCCTCACGGATAGCGAAACGAAGACCTTCTTCGATAGCGATAGGTGTAATAAGCTCAACGCTGATTGTTACGTTGTCGCCAGGCATACACATTTCTGTGCCAGCAGGAAGCTCGATAACACCTGTAACGTCAGTAGTTCTGAAATAGAACTGAGGACGATAGTTGTTGAAGAAAGGCTTATGACGGCCACCTTCTTCTTTAGTAAGAACGTAAACCTCACCCTTGAACTTTGTATGAGGATGAACGCTGCCGGGCTTTGCGAGAACCTGTCCTCTTTCGATTTCGTTTCTCTGAACACCACGGAGAAGAGCACCGATGTTGTCACCAGCTTCAGCCTGAGGAAGAAGCTTTCTGAACATTTCGATACCTGTTACAACAACCTTACGAGCCTCGTCTGTAAGACCAACGATTTCAACTTCGTCGTTAACAAG
>JAZRQT010000073.1:0-5691 GCA_045650105.1 Clostridia bacterium
TCCCCGTCAAAGCTTTCCTTCGTAAATATTGCCTTCTTCACACTCTTGTCAGAGGGAATTTCATACATAGCCTCAGATAAAGCTTTTTCAACTATTGCACGAAGTCCTCTTGCACCGGTATCACGCTCAATAGCTTTTTTCGCAATGCAGGTGAGGGCATCGTCTGTTATCTGGAGTTCTACCCCATCCATTTCAAAAAGCTTCTGATACTGCTTTACAAGTGCATTTTTAGGCTGTGTCAAAATCTGCTTGAGCGCTTCCTCGTCAAGGGAGTCGAGTGTTACAACAACGGGAACTCTGCCCACAAGCTCAGGAATGATACCAAATTTGAGTAAATCCTGAGGCTCAACATTCTTAAAGCTCTCCCCTACGTCACGCTTCTCTTTACTTTTAACCTCTGCGCCAAAGCCTACGCCCTGCTTACCGATACGTTTTTCAATAATTTTATCAAGACCTGAAAACGCACCGCCGCAGATAAAGAGAATGTTTGTTGTGTCAATCTGATAAAATTCCTGATGGGGGTGCTTTCTTCCGCCTTGCGGAGGAACAGATGCAACCGTACCCTCTAAAATTTTAAGGAGTGCCTGCTGAACGCCCTCCCCGCTGACATCACGGGTAATTGACACGTTCTCACTCTTTTTCGTAATTTTATCTATCTCATCGATATATATTATGCCACGTTCTGCCTTTTTAATATCGTAATCTGCCGCCTGAATAAGCTTTAAGAGAATATTTTCAACATCCTCGCCCACATAGCCTGCCTCGGTAAGGCTTGTTGCATCTGCAATTGCAAACGGCACCTGAAGCACCTTTGCAAGAGTCTGCGCAAGAAGTGTTTTACCGCTACCCGTAGGTCCAATCATAAGGATATTACTCTTTTGCAGTTCTACACCGTTTGTATCAACCTTGGAATTAATACGCTTATAGTGATTATATACCGCAACGGCAAGGCTCCTCTTTGCCTTATCCTGACCGATTACATAATCGTCAAGCACATCTTTTATTTCCTTGGGAACGGGAGTTTTTGTAAGTTCGGGAAGCTCCCCGTCACTCTTGTGGTCAAACTCATCAAAATCACCCTCAAGGATTTCAAAGCAGACCTCTATACATTCATCACAAATATAAACCCCGGGTCCTGCGATAAGTCTGTTTACCTCATCCTGAGTTTTACCGCAGAAGGAGCATTTCAACTGTGTTTCTTCGTTTTTCGGCAAATAAATCACCCTTCCAATAAATTTACAAAAGAAAATCGAAAGGCAACCGAAAAATCTTCAGTTGCCTTTTTTAAATCTTTATCGTGCAGTAATGATTTTATCAATCAGACCGTATTCAAGGGCCTGCTGTGCACTCATAAAATTGTCACGTTCTGTATCACGTGCAATTTCGTCAAGCGGACGACCCGTATTCTCGCTAAGAATTGTATTGAGCTTTTCCTTCATACGGATAATTCTGTCTGCGTGAATTTTGATGTCAGTTGCCTGACCCTGCATTCCGCCGAGCGGCTGATGAATCATTATTTCACTGTTAGGAAGTGCAAGGCGCTTGCCCTTTGCACCTGCGGAAAGAAGGAATGCACCCATACTTGCCGCCATACCAACACAGATTGTTGATACATCACACTTGATATAATTCATTGTGTCGTATATCGCCATACCTGCGGTAATACTTCCGCCCGGGCTATTGATGTAAAGCATTATATCCTTGTCGGGGTCTTCGCTTTCAAGGAAAAGCATCTGCGCAACAATAATGCTCGCCGTCTGGTCATTTACTTCGTCGCCGAAGAAAATTATTCTGTCCTTTAACAGTCTTGAAAAAATATCGTAAGACCTTTCTCCCTGACCTGTCTGTTCAATTACGTATGGAACCAAGCTCATCTAACATCCTCCTCTTTCTTTTTTTATACTTTTTCTTCTGTATTATTCAGCGTCTTTTTTAGCTGCTGCCTTTTTTGTTGTAGTTGTCTTCTTAGCAGTAGTCTTCTTGGGTGCTGCCTTTTCCTCACCGTCAGCCTTTTTAGCTGTAGTTTTCTTTGCAGCAGTTGTTTTTGATGCTGTAGTTGTCTTCTTAGCAGCAGTCTTCTTCGGCTCTGCCTTTTCTTCTGCAGCGTCAGCCTTCTTGGTTGTAGTTTTCTTTGCAGCAGCTTTCTTAGCCTTACCAACCTTTGCAGCAGCAACTATAAGGTCAATGGTCTTCTGTGCCTTGAGGTCAAGCTTAAGTGACTCTGCGTTTGCACCCATAAGCTCCTTAACCTTGTCAACCTCCATACCGTACATATCAGCCATCTTCTTGTACTCGCCTTCAAGGTCCTCGTCAGTAACCTCTACCTTTTCTGCATCAGCGATTGCGCCAACTACGAGCTGAGTTTTTACTGCCTTATATGCGGTATCCTTAAGTTGCTCACGAAGTGAGTCCATTGTCATACCTGTAAACTGAAGGTACTGCTCAAGGGGCATACCCTGACTCTGAAGTCTGTAGGAAATATCCTTAATCTGATTTTCAATTTGATTGTTAACCATACAATCGGGGATTTCAACAGTTGCATTTTCGACTGCAATGTCAACAACGGCATCCTCAAACTTACGGTTAGCCTCAGCCTCTTTAGCCTTTTCAAGTTTTTCCTTAGCATCGTTACGAAGCTCAGCGAGTGTATCAAACTCACTTACATCCTTTGCAAACTCGTCATCAAGCTCAGGAAGCTCCTTCTTTTCTACTGAATGTACCTTACACTTAAAGATAGCTTTCTTACCCTTAAGGTCTTCTGCGTGGTAATCCTCGGGGAATGTAACGTCTACGTCAAAATCCTCGCCGATTGTCTTACCTGCAATCTGCTCCTCAAAACCGGGGATAAAGCTGTTTGAGCCAAGTACAAGACTATAATGCTCACCCTTACCGCCATCGAATGCAACCTCGTCAACAAAGCCCTCGAAATCAAGCTGAACTTTGTCTCCCATTTCGATTGTGCCCTCTGTTACAGTAGAAACACGTGCAGCATTCTCCTGCATTCTCTTTATATCAGCGTCAATTTCCTCATCTGTTACAGTATTGACATCTTTTTGTGCAGTTATACCCTTGTACTCGCCAAGAGTTACCTCGGGACGAACTGTTACAAGTGCGCTGAATACAAAGTTTTCGCCCTTTTCAAGCTTAACAATGTCGATTTCAGGCATATCAACGGGGTCAATATCTGCTTCCTTTATAGCTTCATCATATGCTTCGGGGCATACAAAGTTTATTGCATCATCATAAAAAATTGCTTCTGTGTAATACTTTTCAATGATTTTTCTGGGTGCCTTACCCTTTCTGAAGCCGGGAATATTAATCTGCTTAACATTCTTCTTATAGCTTCTGTCCATTGCTTTTTCGAATTCTGCGCTGTCAATTTCGATTTCGAGATACATTCTCTTATCTTCGCGCTGCTCAACCTTCAATACCTTCATACTTGTTTCCTCCTATTGTTACGGGTTTTTTTATAAATATATAAAACCCACATCAAATCATATTTATATCATATATTCTCAAATTTTGCAAGTGTTTTTTAAATATTTCCATTTAAATTATGAATATTGGTGAAAATTTGCGAAAATCCGCACTTACAAGCATTGTATTTTTGTATAAAATTTTATAGTCCTCTGCCCTTTTGCCGTGCAGATGCCCGAACACACATTTATATACATCATACTTTCGCACGATCTCCATAAAGGCATCATCGGGCGGATAATGAAGCGCCGCAATAACTGTATCGGAGAGCTTTTTTGCCTCTTTCACAGAGTTTTCAAAACGGATAAGCTCTCTGCGGTAAATTTTTTCATCCTCCGTTTTAAAAGCCTTGTCCTGAGGTGAAATCCACCCCTTTGCACCACAAACGGCAACGCCATCACATAAATACGCATTGTTTTGCATAAACACAACACTTTTTATATCATTTTCGTTTAGAAATTCGTTCATTTTCTTTAACGTTTCCCACCAGTAATCGTGATTTCCCTTTGAAATCAGCTTTTTCCCTGGGAGTTTTTCTATAAAACGAAAATCAGGAAGAGCCTCTGAAAGATACGTTGCCCACGAAAAATCACCGTTTATAATTACAAAATCTTCCTCTTTTACCCGTGCTTTCCATTCGTATTCAATTTTTTCAACATAATTATCCCATCTTACACCGAAAACGTCCATTGGCTTATCTATTCCCAGCGGAAGATGCAAATCACTTAATGCAAAAATTGCCATAACTTTCTCCGAATATAAAAATTATAAATACACACAATACGACTGTAAGCTTTGCATTAAGAGCGAATGAAAATCCGCATTTAATACTTTGTCTTACAACTTTAGTCAGGAGTGATAATGATGTCAACTGTAAACTCAGACAAGCCCTTAAACGGCGTAAGATGCGTCGTTGAAAACTGCGTTCATCATACAACCTCAAATGAGTGCGTTGCAGAGCATATTAACGTTTGCGGACATGATGCGTGTGCAGTTAACGAAACAGGTTGCGAAACCTTCAAAAAGAGAGAATGCTG
The DNA here is from genome assembly GCA_045650105.1 of Clostridia bacterium. Lineage (GTDB taxonomy): Bacteria > Bacillota > Clostridia > UMGS1883 > UMGS1883 > UMGS1883. Next base: position 4,515 of record JAZRQT010000073.1, read on the forward strand.
TAACTAACGGTATTCTGAGTAATTCCTAAAAAAGACTGTTGCATTAAACGCACACACCATTGCAGGGAAACAGCTCGCACTGTGAGGGGGAATTCCCCCTGCTTTTCAATGGATTCGTGCAATATATTTAATGCAGCAGTCTTTTTACATTACAATTTATTCAGCAAGAAATTCGTTGATAACGGCTTTCATCTGATTTTTGTCACAAACAACCTCAAACCTTACTTCCTTTTCCTCAAGTGTTTTAAGGGATGCAGGAATTCTGAGTTCATAATCGTTTGCAAGCTTCTCCAAAAGCCTGAATTCATCAAGCTCATTAACCTCGTCCTCTTTGCCAAGTGCGCTAAGGACTGCTCCATTAAATTTAAACGGACTTGCGGTTGATGCGATAATAGTCTTTGTATTATCGCCTGTTTCCTTTACATATTCGTTATGAACACATACGGCAACTGCAGTATGTGTATCAGTTACGTAGCCGTGCTTTTCATATGTGTCCTTTATTGTATCGGCACACTTAATATCGTCTGCGCATCCGCCGTAGAAGCTTTCTTTAATTTCGTTTTTGATTTCATCGCTTACCTTGTAGATGCCGTTTTCCTTAAGCTCTGCCATATAGGTTTTTACCACATCTGCCCTGCCGCCTGAAATCATATAAAGAAGTCTTTCAAGGTTTGATGAAATAAGTATATCCATTGACGGAGATGTTGTAACATAGAAATCTCTGTTTCTGTCATAAACACCCGTATTTATGAAATCGGTAAGAACATTGTTCTTATTTGATGCACAGATAAGCTTTTTAACGGGAAGTCCCATACATTTTGCGTAATATGCCGCAAGAATGTTTCCGAAGTTTCCTGTAGGAACGCAGATATTAACCTCATCACCGCACTCTATCTCGTTTGCTTCAAGCATATCGCAATAAGCAGAGAAATAGTAAACTATCTGCGGAACAAGTCTGCCCCAGTTGATAGAATTTGCAGAGCTTAATGCCTTTTTATTCTCCTGCAAAAGGCTTTCGTATTCTTTATCGGTAAATATTGCCTTAACACCGTTTTGCGCATCGTCAAAGTTTCCGTTTACCGCACTTACAAATACATTCTTACCCTCCTGAGTACACATCTGCAGACGTTGTATCTGACTTACACCCTCATCAGGGAAAAATACTATTATCCTTGTA
>JAZRQT010000074.1:0-9946 GCA_045650105.1 Clostridia bacterium
CCCGTCTTTCTCTTTATATACTTATTAAAATATTTTTCTGCCGTTTTTCCGTTTACATAAATCTTTTTTATATCAGCGGCATCCAAAATCACAGAAATATCGTTTGCGGTCACTTCTTTTATTGAGCTGTCACTGCTCCCCATAATCTCGCACGAAGCTATAACATCCCACAGTGCAATACTGTTTTCAAGGAGAAATGCCCTCTTTTCATCAATAGTCCGAGGTGTTTTATAACCAAGCACTTTTGATAAAACCTTCCAGAAACGGTTTTGCGGATGTCCGTAAAAGAAATTTTCCTCCCGTGATTTAACAGACGGAAAGCTTCCTATACTACGAAAAAAAGCAACACAATTTTTTATATTGCATTGCTTTTTACTTATGTTATATTCTTGCTACTCCACTCTTTCTTGCCGCTTCCGCAACTGCCGCCGCAACGGTCCTTCCGATTCTTTCGTCAAATGCCATGGGAAGAATATAGTCTGCATTAAGTTCTTCATCACCTACAAGACTTGCAATAGCGTAGGATGCCGCCATTTTCATTTCTTCATTGATGTCGCTTGCGCGAACTTCCAGGGCTCCACGGAAAATCCCGGGAAAGGCAACCACATTATTAATCTGGTTGGGATAGTCACTTCTGCCGGTACCAACAACTACCGCACCGCCTTCCTTCGCTACATCCGGAAGGATTTCGGGAACGGGATTTGCCATAGCAAATACTACAGCGCCTTCTGCCATTGTGCTTACCATTTCAGCCGATACAATGTTGGGTGCCGATACGCCGATAAATACATCCGCACCCTTCATAGCATCTGCAAGATTTCCCTGTAGCTTGTCACGGTTTGTAATTTTTGAAAGTTCCTTGTGAGCATCACTGAGGCCATCCATACCTTCGCATATAATACCGAAGCGGTCAACCATTACGAGGTTCTTTACACCTAGTTTCATCAGGTGCATGCCGATAGCTGTTCCTGCACTGCCTGCGCCGTTGATAACTACTCGAATGTCGGCTATATTCTTATTAACTACCTTGAGTGCGTTAAGCATTGCTGCCGCAACGACGATTGCCGTACCGTGCTGATCGTCGTGGAATACGGGAATGTCACAAATTTCCCTAAGTCTTCTTTCGACCTCAAAACAACGGGGTGCCGAAATATCCTCAAGGTTGATTCCGCCGAAGGAGCCAGAAAGAAGGTAGATAGTTCTTACAAGTTCGTCCACGTCCTGTGTTTTAATACAAAGGGGGAATGCATCAACGTCTGCAAACTCCTTGAAGAGAGCACACTTACCCTCCATCACGGGCATACCTGCCTCAGGACCGATATCGCCAAGACCTAAAACTGCACTACCATCTGTGACAACCGCCACAAGATTGTGACGGCGTGTAAGCTCGTAGGATTTCGAAATATCCTTCTGTATTTCAAGACATGGCTCTGCAACACCAGGGGTGTATGCAAGAGAAAGCTGTTCTCTGTTTTTTACGGGAGTTCTGGAAATAACTTCGATTTTTCCTTGCCATTCTGCGTGTTTTTTAAGTGCTTCTGCTTTAATATCCATTTTTATTTTCCTTTCTCACATATCATATGAACTTTGACGGAGAATGAGTTTTTCTGCTTCTTCGCCAAGGTATTTTTTTACATCCAGCTTAAGATAGTTACACAAATCAACCATCTCTGCAACGGTATTAATATTTACATCTATGCCGTTTTTAAGTCTGTCCTCATATGCAATAATTTCCTTCTCTCCGTGGGTGTAGATTCTTTCTGCGCCTTCAGCCTTGGGAGCTTCACGAAGTTCACCAAGAAATGTTGAAAGATGTTTACGGATTTCATCGGCATCGCCAAATACTGCAGGATTGATTGCAACAAATCCGTGACAGGTACCGCCCTTGCCGTTAAGATGAGTGTGGTTGGAGGTAAGACCCATTGACAGTATTGAAGTGAATATCTCGCAAAGCATTCCATAGCCGTAGCCCTTGTGACCTCCGCTCTGCTCAATTTCGCCGCCGAGTGGCATAATCCCTCCACCAGCTTTTGCAACAATGTTTTTAAGAACGTCACTGGCATCGGATGTGCCCTTACCGTTTTTATCAAGAGCCCAACCCTCGGGGAGGGGCTTCTGAAGTTTATTGTAGATTTCCAATTTACCGCGCGTAACAACTGTGGTTGATGCATCAAAGAAGAAATCATAGGGTTCTGCCGGCATAGCGATTGCAATGGGGTTGCTGCCCAACATTGCCTTTCTGCTGAAGGTGGGAACCATAATAGCCTCGGAATTTGTCATAGACATACCGATAAGCCCTTCCCTACAAGCCATTTTTGCATAGTAGCCTGCGATTCCGTAGTGGTTGGAGTTACGTACGGTAACTACTGCCATACCCGTGGTTTTTGCTTTTTCAATAGCAATTTTCATTGCCTTATGACCAAGGAGCTGACCCATACCGTCATTACCCTCGATAACTGCCGATACCGGGGTTTCAAAAACAATTTCGGGCTTTGCATCCACTTTGATAAGCCCCTTTTCAATGCCTTTATGATAGCGAACTAGTCTCTGCATACCGTGAGACTCAATTCCGTAGAGGTCACTTGTCAAAAGCACATCTACAATGATTTCGCACTCTTCGTCATTAAAGCCAAACTTTCCAAATGCGTCCGTACAGAACTTTTTAAGTTGTTCGTACGAATAATTAATACTGTTACCCATTTTATTTTCCTCCTGATATATAATTTTTTATTACTTATAAGTATTTAAAATTTGTTCTGCTACCCAATAATTAACTTGTGGTGTGTAATGTACAACATCTTCAATAAATAATCCATTTCCTCTTTTGTCGGGGATGTAATATGGCGCATTACGCACATCAAAAATGGTTATATTATCTGACTCTTTAGACATTTCTTCAAATATTTTATTAATAAAATCCATTCTTTTAAGTGATGCTCCGGAAGGATCGAGGTCAAGAGTTCGTTCATGACACACAATTCTGTGTAAAACGGTTGTTACCTTTTCGCCTATGGCATTGTAAAAACCATCAAAAAGAGTACAATAATTTTCTTTTAAAGTTTGCTGCAACAAATCGTTTGACGCAGTTGTATCGTTCTCCCCTCCCCGCCAATGAATTTTTATAGCATCAGGAGTTTTGCCTATATCATACAGACTCTTTTTAATTTGTGAAAGAATATGAACGGTAAATTGATATAAAGAAATGTCAACTGTACCAAGTTTTCCGGGGATAAGTTTTCTTTCGTAATTCGGGTTCCACATATATCCTTCAGTAATGCCTTGTGCTCCTATTGCAATATGTACAATATACAAATCCGGTAATTGATTTCCGCTTTCAATTTCATCCTGCCATAATTTAGCAAGACAATTTGCTATTGAATAAGTATTGTCTTGCTCCTCGGCAAGATTCATTCCATAGCTTGTATATCCGCTCCAATGTAGTTCTTAATTTTCAAAAGATTGATTAGTTTCTCTTTCTAATCCAAAAACATTTTTTAACGGCTTGCATATTTTATCTTTGTCATCCATTGGTATTGCGTGGCCAACAGCATTAGATTGCCCAAGCAATATAAAAACCGCAACTTTATTGTTTTGTTCCATACACTTTTTACCTCGTTTTCTATGAAATTTAACGTTTTTTAGTAGTTCGTGTCAAGGCAGGACCAAAAATAATTATTGTTCCAATGCAAGTATTTTTCTGTAATCATAATTCTGAAACATTTCTAATTTATACACATAAAAACTGATAAAATGAAAATACAAGTGGAAAGGCAATAAGGCACATTGCCGTTGAAACAAGGCATAGTTGTGCTCCTGCCTGGCTGTCACCACCATTGGCTTCAGGAAAAACAACGCTGTTTAGACCGGTAGGCAGTGTCAGTGTTGTAATTATCAAAACCGATATATTTTCCGGAATTGCAAACTTTGGCATTATAATAACAACTATCAAAGGGATTATTATCATTTTAATGATACAAGCAAGATAAACTTTGGGATTTGAAAGCATATTTTTTAAGTCCTTACTCGCAAAAACCACACCTGTGAGTATCATAGCCATAGGCGCCATACTGTTTGAACCCATGCTTATAACCGTTGCAACTTGCTGTGGGAGTTTAATGTTGAATTCCCCACAAATCATGCCCAAACCCAAAGCAAGCACTACCGGATTTATAATTTTTTTCAGGTTAAAGGTCTTATTAATGTCCAGGGTATAAACCCCAAACGTATATGTAAGAATCAAAAATGGTATAGTAAAAATAATATAATCAAATAACATCAGTTCCCCAAATATTGCAAGTACAAGAGGGTTCCCAAAATATCCGCTATTTGGAAAACTAAATGAATACATATAAACATCCCGTGTATTCCTGTTATTTGTTAAAATCCTCGAAAATATAAAAGCAATCAGGAAAAATGCTGTCATCATCAAAATGGAGACAAGAATTATATTCTTTTTTTCTCCTAGTATATCCATATTAAAATTTTTTGACATACTTTCAAAAATCAGAAAGGGTAATAATATATATACCAAAAGATTTGAAATACCTTTATTAAAATCATCCGGAAGTTTGCCAAACTTTTTTAATGTGTATCCTATTGCGATAAATGCAAACAAAATCAAAATCTGCGAAAAAATTATTTTAAAAATTTCAAACATAAAAATCCCTCGTCTCAAAAATTATACCAATAATAAATTTATCAATACCTAATTTAAAATCAGTGTACGGTTTAAATATAACTATTTTTAATAAATTGACAACTTCGTTGTTATCAGTATACCACACCCGTAAAAATTTTTCAATAAGTAAAAATTAAAATATAACAACACGCACAAAAAATATGAATTTTCCTTTCCAATTTCATACATATTAACATTGAAAAAATATCCATTTTGTGTTATACTATATATCCAAGTATTAAATAGGAAAGGATTTTACTATGAGAAAGACGAAAATCATTTGCACACTCGGTCCTGCCTGCAAAAACGAGGACACTCTTACAAAAATGTGCCTTGCAGGCATGAATGTTGCACGCCTTAACTTTTCCCACGGTACGCACGAGCAGCACAAGGAAATGATTGAGCTTATTAAAAAAGTCAGGGACAAGCTTGATATGCCTATCGCCATAATGCTCGATACTAAAGGTCCCGAATATAGAATAAAGACGTTCAAGGACGGTAAAATTCTTCTTAATGACGGCGACAGCTTCACCTTTACCACAGAGGATATTGTCGGTGATGAAACGAAGGTCAGCGTGAATTATAAAGGGCTTATAGATGACCTTTGCAAAGGCGATAAAATCCTTGTAAATAACGGACTTGTAAGCTTTGAGGTTAAGGAGCTTTCAGAAAATGAAGCACACTGCACCGTAATTACAGGCGGCGAGCTTTCAAACCAGAAAAGTATGAGCTTTCCGGGCAAGATTTTAAAGCAGGCGTTTTTAAGCGAGCAGGATAAAAGCGATATTCTCTTTGGTATAGAAAACGATATTGACTATATTGCAGCATCGTTCGTATCTTCAAAGCAGGATATGCTTGATATAAAAAACTTCCTCGACGAAAACGGCGGCAGTGACATCGGTCTTGTTGCAAAAATAGAAAATCAGAGCGGTGTGGATAACATTTACGAAATCTGTGAAATCTGCGAAGGTGTTATGATTGCCCGTGGAGATTTGGGTGTTGAAATTCCTTTTCAGGAGCTTCCCGCCGTACAAAAGAAACTTGTTACTGTTTGCCGAATGCTTGGCAAGCGTATCATAACAGCTACAGAAATGCTTGAGTCTATGATTTATAACCCCCGCCCCACACGTGCGGAAATTTCTGACGTTGCAAATGCCGTCTATGACGGAACGAGTGCCGTGATGCTCTCGGGTGAAACGGCGGCAGGAAAACATCCCGCTCAGACGGTCAGAATAATGTCATCAATCTGCGAGGAAACAGAAAACAACATTCATTATGATAAGCGTTTCCACAAAACGGAATTTGAAATAAAAAGCAACATTGACGCTATATCACATTCTGCGTGCAGTATGGCACTTGGCATTGATGCAAAGGCGATTGCCGTATGCTCCATTTCAGGAAAAACAGCACGGCTGGTATCAAGATTTCGTCCCGCTGTCGATATAGTAGGTCTTACTACAAGTAAGCGTGTATGGCGTAAGCTTGCCCTTTCGTGGGGGGTAATTCCCGTATTGTGCGAGGAGTATCCGTCTGCCGAAGTAATGTTTTACAGCGCCGCACGCAAAACCACCAAAACACTTAATCTTAAAAGCGGAGATAATATAATAATCGTGGGCGGAACGACAAGCGGTAAGTCAGGCGAAACAAATACTATCCGTCTTGAGCGTGTACGTGGCAGATAAATTTGATTTATTTATGAGATTTATGTTGAAAAGAGAGATTTTTTAAGTTATACTGTATGTATGTATTTTTACAAGGGAGTGTTTTAAATGAACTTTTTTGACGAGCTTAAAGGTTTTGACAGCGAGGTTTTTGAAGCCTGCAATAAAGAACTTACCCGTCAGAGACATAATATTGAGCTTATTGCATCAGAGAATATTGTTTCAAAGGCAGTTCTCTTAGCTGCAGGAACAGTTCTTACAAACAAATATGCCGAGGGCTACAGCGGAAAGCGTTACTATGGCGGCTGCCAGTGCGTTGACGAGGTTGAAACCCTTGCTATTGAGCGTGCGAAGAAGCTTTTCGGTGCTGAGCATGCAAACGTACAGCCCCACAGCGGTGCAAATGCAAACCTTGCAGTATTCTTTGCATTCCTTCAGCCCGGTGATACCGTTATGGGTATGAACCTTGCACACGGCGGTCACCTTTCACACGGCTCACCCGTTAACATCAGCGGTAAGTATTTTAACATTGTTCCTTACGGTGTTAATGATGAAACAGGCACAATTGATTATGATAAGATGAGGGAAATTGCACTTGAGTGTAAGCCCAAGCTTATCGTTGCAGGTGCAAGTGCATATTCAAGAACAATTGACTTTGCAGCATTCCGCAAGGTTAGCGACGAGGTTGGTGCTATCCTTATGGTTGATATGGCACATATTGCAGGTCTTGTTGCGGCAGGTCTTCACCCAAGTCCTGTTCCCTATGCTGATGTTGTGACAACAACAACACATAAGACACTCCGTGGTCCCCGTGGCGGTCTTATCCTTTGCAAGGAGCAGTATGCAAAGCAGATTGACAAGGCTGTATTCCCCGGAACACAGGGCGGTCCCCTTATGCATATAATTGCGGCTAAGGCAGTTGCTTTCGGCGAAGCTCTTACAGATGAATTTAAAGAATATCAGAAGCAGATTGTAAAAAATGCAAAGGTTCTTTGCGATGCTCTTAAGGAAGAAGGCTTCAACGTTGTTTCAGACGATACTGATAACCACCTTATGCTTATCGACCTTTGCCCCTTTGATATTACAGGTAAGGAAATGGAAAGACGTCTTGATGAGGTGCATATCACCGTTAATAAGAACGCTATCCCCAATGATAAGCAAAGTCCCTTTGTTACAAGCGGAATCCGTGTAGGTGCTCCTGCAGTAACCTCCAGAGGCTTTAAAGAAGACGAAATGAAGCTTATCGCAAAATGGATGAAGCTCGTTGCAACTGATTTTGAAGCTAATAAGGAAAAAATCACTGCAGAGGTTTGTGCTCTTTGCGAAAAGTTCCCCATTTACGAATAAGAAATGGTTAACGTATAATTTATCAAAACTGGGGGCGTGTACCTCGGTTTTGATAAATTACAGTGGCTGGCACGGTGAGTGCCGTGCCAGCGAAAGCCCTTACCTCGAAAGAGAATGTTTTGCCTTGCAAAATTTTTCTTTCGAGGTAAGGGCTTTGTCATCCTTTAATAGCAGAAAAGCCCTCGCCCATTATATGCTCCGCCTCCGAGGCTATTACAAATGCTCTCGGGTCTTCCTCGTAAATTATTTCTTTTATTTCGTGATACTCCCACACACGTACCACGCACATTAATACCTTGGACGGCTTTTTTGAATACGCACCCTGTGCATTTAAAAATGTTGCTCCACGGTTTTTTTCAAGTAAAATACGCTGTGCAATTTCCTCGGTCTTTTCTGAGATTACCAATATGTTTCTGCCCTTTTCTGACCCGTATACAATTTGGTTGACTATCCTCGTCTGACAAAAGAGCGATACAACACCAAAAAGTGCAGCCTCTACATCTCTGAATACAACTGCCGACAGTGCGATAATAACTCCGTCTACAAACATCATTGCCTTACCGATTTGTATATGAGGATATTTTTGCTCCACAAGGTATGATACAATATCTGTTCCTGCCGTAGATGAGCCACGCAAAAAAATTATACCAAGACCGCCGCCCATACATACACCGCCGAAAATCGAGCCGAGCATACGGTCGCCCGAATATTGCGGAAAGAAAGGCGTTACAACCACGTCAAGTATAACTGTGCTGATTAAAAGAGTTCTGAGTGTTCGCAGTGTAAACCTTTTACCTAAAAACTTAAATGCAATCAGCACCAATGGAATATTTATAACAAGTATCAGAAGTCCCACGGGAAGCCCCGTCAGGTATTTAATCATAATTGCAATACCGCTCGCCCCGCCCGGTGCTATATTAACTTTTTCTGCAAAGCAATATATACCCGTTGCAAGTGCAAACGAGCCTGCTATATCGTATAATACATCATAAATAATTTTTCTTTTGCCTTTAGCCATATGCACACCTACTTTTAATAGAAAAGGACTAAAGCAAGCTTTAGTCCTTTTCTATTATTTTACCTGTGTGCAATTTTTTTATTCTGTTGTATAAAATTCATACCAGTACTCGTTTGTAAGAATGTCATAGCTTGCTCCTGAAAGTTGCCATGAAAACAGCTCTTCAAAAAGCTTGCTGCTGACATATGTAACACCATTTTCAAGAAGCACTGTACCTGTTTTAAATTCATTTGCATCTGCGTATACGCTGTCACTGCCAACGATAAGCTTTAAAGACTTAAACGATGGGAAATATTCACTCGTTGCCGTTATAACACCGTTTTCAAAAGAAATCTGTACACTGTCCTCATACGCATCCTCAAGCGTTGTGCGGAGCGGAACATATATTGCGCCGCCTGCTATCGGGAGCTTTTCTGCACTTCCTCCTGCCCACCAATTAGGATATGCGGGCATTTCCTCCATACTTTCGGGAATTTGCGGCTTTGGAAGCATATCTGAAAGCGAGAATGAATTTTCCTTTGTAAGTCTTGGCAAGGTTACCGATGTCGTATTGATTTTAGACAGTGTCACTAAGCTTTTAATGCCAAACTTAATCTCACCGCTTGCTATATAATTCCACTTTATTCCCGTAACAGCCTCGTATATACTTGATATATCAATGCAAATATCAGCATCGGCATTGATAGTAGAAATCTTTCCGTTTCTGAGTATATATGTATATGTTATTCCTTTGTCACCCAAAAGCTTTATTTTTTCAAAGGGTATTTGTTCAAGACCTTCAAGGATATAATTAACCTCTTCGCCGTCTGCACCCATTGTCAGGAAAACACCACGCATCTGCCCGAAAACATACGGAATTACCTCTTTAATCATTCCGATAAGTGCATCATTATCAAGCTTAACAATGCATTTTCCCGAAGATTTCTTTATATCTGCATATTTTTCAAGCACCTTTGCGCTGTATGTATTAACGGCGGTCATAAATTCCTTATTAAAAATCATAGACATTGTTTTCACAAAATCTGCCTTAGCCTCTTCATCAGGAAGTGTTTCCAGTGCATCAACCACCATATATTTGTTTGTATACGGATAGGAATATATAATCTGCATTATCGGCTTTCTTGCGTCTGACAAATCCATATTCATCCACATTCCCATTTTGGAACTAAGTGCAATATTAAGATTTTTATTAACGTCTATATTTTGCTTTGCGTCTGCTGTAAGTGCCAATTTAACCTTTTT
>JAZRQT010000075.1:0-5564 GCA_045650105.1 Clostridia bacterium
AAGCTGTTGAATTTAAGCTCTATACTCGTTTTCCCGTAGGTACGGCTGTTGTAGCCTATTGTATGTGCATAAAGCTTTCCATAAGGGTATATACGTTTCTGCGAATCACCCTCCTGCTCGCTTTTTGCCAAAACCACGCCCTTGCGGTCATAAATTATACCTCGCAGTATGCGTTCTTCCTTTTCCCACACACGTTGGTTATAGCTCGAGTTTACGATATCTCCCGCACGAAAAATGGTAAAGTACGTAAGATAAATTACTATAACCAAAAACAGGGCAAGCACCGCCGTCATAACCGTTATTATACGCTTATTCAATTTCATCGGTAACTTCCCCTTTCATAGAGCTTATTGCCTGAAGAATACCCAGCGCAATAAACGTGGTAATCATACTGCTTCCTCCGTAGCTTATGAAAGGGAGTGTTATTCCCGTCAGCGGAATAAGCTTTATAACACCGCCTACTATTATAAAGGTCTGTATGCCAAGCATCACACTAAGTCCGACACTTACAGCCTTATTAAAATCATTTGTAGAGCTGAGCGCAATTTTAAACCCTCTGTACACAAGTAAAAAGTAAAGCATAATTACTGCAGTACCGCCAAGCACTCCCATCTCCTCACAAATTGCCGAAAATATAAAGTCAGAGCTTACCACGGGGATAAAATACGGACTGCCGCTACCTATTCCGCTGCCTGCAAAGCCGCCCGTGCCGATTGCAAAAAGCGACTGTGTAATCTGATACCCTTTTCCCGTAATATCGGCAAATGGGTCAAGCCACGTTGCAACACGCACCTGAATGTGGCTCATAAAATTGACACCTACAAACGCCGCTATAGCGGTCATCAGCACATTTGCAAGGAAGAAAAGTCTGCTTTCTCCGTAAATATATAAAAATGCAAGGTATATTGCAAAAAAGAGCAGTGCTATTCCCCATTCTCTTTGAAGTAGCAAACAAAATGCATTTATATACGCAATTCCTGCCGCAAGACCTAAACGCATACGCTTTAAGTTCTTCTCATCTGTATCTGTTTTCTTCTTTTCTTTTTTACCCTTTTTCTTCTTTTCGGGAAGTCTTGCATTTGTAAGTATTGCCGCAAGTGATAAAACAAAAAGTATTCTTATAAACTCACTTGGCTGCACAGATATTCCGCCAAGTACAATCCAGTTTTTTGAACCGTTCTTAACTGTACCGAAAACAGCCGTCACTGCAAAAAGGAGCATTGAAATTCCAAAATAAAGCAGTGTCAGCCTCCTTAAGTTTTTATGAAAAACTCTGTATAAAAGCAGTGTTACAAAAAAGAAGCCCACACCTAAAAGATACAGCTTCATCTGCCTTATTCCGTTTTCAGGATTAATTCTTGACTGCATTATAATTCCTACGGAGGATAGCATCGATATTATTATAAAAAGATACCCATCTCCCAAACGGCAAAACGATATAAGTATATATGCCGCAATACTCAAAAGACACATCCCGATGCTGAGCATTGCCATATTTTTATCCGCACCGCCCTCGTGGAGCATTACCAGAAACATCCCCAGAAGGTTTACCGCAATAAGCAGAAAAAGCGGTCTTATACTTTGTAGCTTGTTATTCATAATTACTCACCATTACTCACTTTTTGTAGGTAATACGAACAGGAAATTTGTTCTGCCGACGGAAATCTTGTCCCCGTCAAGAAGCTCTACCGCCTTGTCAGAAAGTGCTTCTCCATTAAGATACGTGCCGTTGGTGCTGTCAAGATCCTCAAGATAAAACTTGCCTGAGGATTTGAATATACGGCTATTTTTTGTGGAAAGGTACTTGTCCGCAATGCTGATATCGCATTTTTTACCCCTTCCGATAACCTCATTATCAGATATTTCATAGCTTTCATCTACCGCAAAATCAAGCTCGTGACGAAGGTTAATGAGTTTTAAATATGCGTCAGCAAGTCCGCCTGCCTTTTTTCTGTACATTGTGCGTATATCAAGAAATATCATTCTGATAATGGCGTAAATAAAGAGATAAATTATTATCACAAAAATGTATGTCAGTATTTTTGAGAAAAATGTCTGCACAAGCCATCACTCCTCAGTAAGCCATACGGGTGAATTGGTATTTTCATCTATATGGTCAATATTTTCAAAGGTTTCGCACGAATAATCAACGCCCTTTTTCTGAAGTGATGCGTGACATCCGTCTTTTACAAGGGTGTATATTACCGCAAACAGAGGTACTGCACAAATCATTCCCCATATTCCGAAAAGTCCGCTTCCCACAAGTATTGAGAACAGTACCCAGAAGCTTGAAACACCCGTTGTGCTTCCTAAAATCTTAGGTCCTAAAATATTTCCGTCAAACTGCTGCAGAACGATTATTATAACAACAAAGGTTATACACTTTATCGGGTCTACCAGAAGGATTAATAGTGCACTTGGTATCGCACCGATAAACGGACCGAAAAACGGAATTACATTCGTCACACCTACAATAACACTTACAAGTGCGCCGTAAGGCATATTGAAAATTGTCAGAATAATAAAGCAAAGTATACCAATGATAATCGAATCAAAAATCTTTCCCGTGATAAAGTTTCCGAATTTATCGTGTGTCAGACGGCACACCGCAATAACGTTGTTAGCCTTTCTTGTCGGCATTGTGCTGTAAAAAAGCCTCTTAATCTGTGCCACAAACTTTTCTTTATCTTTAAGAATATAAACAGATACGATAATACCAATCAGGAGATTAAGCACTGCAGAAACCATACCGTAAACACCGCTTGAAACTCCGAGTATAAGAGTGTTTATGTTGGGTATTATTTCCTTTAGTCTTGCTGCAAGGTCTGAAAGGTTTGTTGAAAATCCGCTTATCGACTCCTCAAGGTAATTTAAAATCATAGGATTTTTGTTAAGAAGCTCCTCACCCCAGGAAAGAGCCTTGCTTGCATATCCGGGGAAGCTTTGTACAAGGGTTTCTATACTCTTTGAAATTTCAGGCACAACAAGGTCAACAAGTGCTAAAACCAAAAGAGCAGTTACAGCCCACGTTATGATTATGGAAATAGCCCTGACAATTCCTTTAAAACGTCTTGTCCCCTTCTTAAAAATCTTTTTCATTACGGGGAAAACAAACCCTTTCTCAACCGCATTTAAAAGAGGATTGAGAATATATGCCATAATAAGACCGTATGTTATGGGTCTGAGGCTTTTTGCAATCAGTGAAATAACAGCCATTACAGTTTCCCATTCCTTCAAAATCATAAAAAACACAATAGATGCCGCAACTGTCAAAAACGCAGTTATTCCCCAGCAAATATACTTTTTATCCCAAGGCAGTTTCATAAAATCAACCCTTACCCTTTCTTTAGCTAAAATTTTCCTATATATACTATAGCTTTTTTTCTTTATAATTACAAGGCTATTCTTGTAATTGTAATGTAAATGTCATTTTTTGTTCACATAAGTGCATCCTTTTATTGACATAATCGAAAAAATACTATAAAATAATACTTAAGAAACTGGAGGTATGTGTAATGGATAAGCTTATACTTGTCGTTGATGACGAAGCACCCATTGTTGAAATATTAAAATTCAATCTTACAAAATCAGGCTATCGTGTCCTTGCCGCATATGATGGTGAGGAGGGGTATCGCCTTGCAACAAGTGAGAAACCCGACCTTATTTTACTGGATGTAATGCTTCCCAGAATGGACGGTTTTGAGGTTTGTAAAAAAATCCGTGAAAAACATTCTACCCCCATCATTATGCTCACCGCACGTGATGAAGAGGTTGATAAGGTGCTCGGTCTTGAGCTTGGTGCCGATGATTATATCACTAAGCCCTTCTCTGTAAGGGAGCTTCTTGCACGTGTAAAGGCGAATATTCGCCGTACTGCATCTGATATGCAGCCTGAGGGTGAGGGTGATATTATAACCTTTGAAAATCTTACCATTAACCCCGCACGCTATGAGGTTTCAAAGGATGGTAATGTAATTGACCTCACACTGCGTGAGTTTGAGCTTTTGAAGTTTCTTGCGCTGCAGTCGGGTAAAATTTTCACACGTGAAATCCTTCTTGAAAAGGTTTGGGGTTATGAATATTTTGGCGATGTAAGAACTGTGGATGTAACGGTGCGCCGCCTTCGTGAAAAGGTTGAGGATAATCCCGCCGCCCCCAATTTCATTATGACAAAGCGTGGCGTGGGATATTATTTCAATAAATAAAACAGGCTGACTTTGTCAGCCTTTCGTGACGAGCGGAAAATAATATTTGGAGAGTTTTATGTTTAAGAGTATTCAGTGGAAAATAATTGCAATATTTCTTTTGCTTACCGTCAGCGTAATGATAGTTGTCGGTACTTTTCTGCTGCAAAATATTTCTGCGTATTATTATAATGAGTTTAATAATTCCCTTGACACTCAGGTTTTTACGGATACGCTCACAAAGGAAATTGACAGTTCCCTTACTTTAGAGGACGGCGTTTACAAAACACTGGAGCTTTTAAAGGTTTATTCCGTCAGGATGGGTATTGACTCTTTCCGTAATTATTACGTACTTGATAAATCTCTTAATATCTTAGGCGGCTCTTCAGACGCAGGCGTCTCCTTTTCTGCAACGCCAAACCTTATACTGGCAATGACAGGAAAAAAAGGTGTACTTACAGACAGAAATTCTGCCTTTATGGATTATGCACTTCCCGTTGCAAACGGCGATTACATTATTTATGTTACCGATACGAAGGAGGAAATCAATGAGGTAATAAACAATATGTTTATCAACATATTCTGGGGACTTCTTTTCGGTCTTCTCATAAGTCTTATCCTCGGTTTTTTTCTTTCACGAACTATTATCGCCCCCATCTCGACACTTCAGCATCGAAGTGAGAGTATGGCTGAGGGTGATTTCGGTCACAAAATCGAAGTCCGTTCACGTGATGAAATCGGACGTCTTACAATTTCTTTTAACGAAATGGCTGCCAAAATAAATTCAAGTCTTGAAGAAATTCAGGCGGAAAAAAATAAGGTTGAGGCAATTTTGCTTCATATGACAGATGCCGTTGCCGCATATGACAACAGCGGTAACCTGATACACATAAACCCTGCGGGCGAAAATCTTTTAGGGGAACACCGAGACAAAACCTTTGACCAGTTCTTTGATATGCTTGATGCAAATATTTCTCTTTATCGTATTCTTTATATTGATTCGGCAGAAACGATTGAACGTGATTTTGAATTTAAAGGAAAAAGTCTTAAAGCGTTTTTTGCACCGTTTAACACGGAGCGTTCACTTACTGCAGGTGTCGTTGTTGTATTTCAGGATATTACACGCAGGCAGATGCTCGATAACGCACGTCGTGAATTTGTGGCAAATGTATCTCACGAGCTGAGAACGCCCCTTACAACAATAAAAACCTACGCAGAAACAATTACCGATATGGGAAACGAGGATACCGACAGTTCAATACTTCATTTTGTAAAGGTAATAGAAAACGAGGCTGACCGTATGACACGCCTTGTTAAAGATTTGCTGACGCTTTCTCAGCTTGACAGTTCAAAAAAGATTGAGCGCAGAAAAAAATTCGA
>JAZRQT010000076.1:0-3469 GCA_045650105.1 Clostridia bacterium
GGTTTTCTCCTCTATGCAAAAGCTTGGGATGAGCTTTTTTACATCAAAGCGCACGGGAAACCTGCTTAACAGAGTTAACAGCGATGCACTTGATATTCAGTATTTCTTAAATGACGGACTTCCCAATTTTATAATAAACGGACTTACAATATGCTGTGTGGGACTTTATCTTTTTATAGTAAATCCGCTCCTTTCCGTTTCGGTGCTTATTCCCGTACCGATTATAGCGCTGATAATAAAGAAATCCGCACGCAAGTTCAAAAAGCTTAAGTGGCACACGTGGCGACGTTCCTCTGCAATGAATACCGTCATAAACGATACCTTTATGGGAATTCGTGTAGTAAAGGCATTCGGCAGGGAAGAGCGTGAGGTGAAACGCTTTTTCGGGGCGAGCAGGGAGCTTTATGAAAACAGACTGCGGGAAGGTGTTGCCTCGGCAAAGGTGTTCCCGCTTTTAAGCTGGATAATGACACTTGGCGGTCTTGTTGTGTGGGGACTTGGCGGTGCTCAGGTAGTTTCAGGCAAGCTTACATTTGGTGAACTTATGAGCTTTACGGGGTACCTTACGCTTCTATACGGACCTGTAAACTTTATGGTAAAAATATTTGACTGGTGGACAAGCTGTATGAACAGCGCACAGAGAATTTTTGAAGTCGTTGACAGAGAAACCGATGTTCCCGAAAGTCCTGATGCACTACACATTGAAAGAATGAAGGGCGAGGTTGAGCTTAAAAATGTAAGCTTTTCGTATGAGCCTAATAAGAGTGTTTTAAAGAATGTGTCATTTAAAGTTAATAAAGGTGAAATGATAGGACTTGTAGGGCACAGCGGTGCAGGAAAAAGCACGATTACCAATATCATTACACGACTTTATGATGTGTTTGACGGCGAGGTTTTGATTGACGGAGTTAATGTGAAAAATATTTCAAACGAAAGTCTTCATTCAAACATAGGAATGGTATTGCAGGAGACATATTTGTTTTCGGGCAGTATTGCGGAAAATATTGCGTACGGAAAGCCTGATGCAAGCATTGAAGAAATTATAGATGCTGCAAAGGCGGCGCACGCACATGAATTTATAGTAAACCTTCCCGACGGGTATGACACACGTCTGGGTAAAGGCGGTGCAGACCTTTCAGGCGGAGAAAAACAGAGAATAAGCATTGCCCGTGCAATACTGATGAACCCCGCAATTCTGATATTTGACGAAGCGACGTCATCGCTTGATACCGAGACGGAGCAGAAAATTCAGCAGGCGATGCAGTCTCTTGTAAAAGGCAGAACGACGATTGCCATTGCGCACAGATTTTCAACGCTTAGAAATGCAGACAGACTTGTTGTGGTGGAAAATGGCAGAATAGTTGAAGAAGGAACGCATGAGGAGCTTTTTAATAAAGAAAACGGCATATATGCAAATATGGCGCATATGCAACTTAACGCACTAAATTTCCAGGGGGGTGTTGCGGATGGAAAATAAGCTTAACTATATAACGCCCGATGAAATTTCATTTTATAATTCAGACGGCGGACTTCTGATGGCAAAATACAAGGGTGAGGATATTGGCAGGGTGGCTGTTTTGAGAATGTTCCCTCTGCAATACGCCGAGGAATACCTTTGTGTAAGAGTGCAAAATTATGACCGCTTTGATAAAGAAACGGAAACAGGCATAATAAGAGATTTAAAAGAGTTCCCCGAAGATGCAGTGCGCCTTGTGCGTGCAGAGCTTGAAAGGCGGTATTTTGTCCCCGATATTATAAATGTTAATGAAATAAAGGAGCAGGTCGGGCACATTTTGTGGAAGGTCACAACAAATAAAGGGGAGAGGGAATTTACTCTCACCGATATGAGCAGTAATATAACAATTTTGGGCGGCGGTCAGATTTTGCTGACAGACGTATACGGAAACCGTTACCGCATCCCTGACATATCAAAGCTTAACGATAAAACAATGCAGATTATCGAAATCTGGGTATAGAAAGGAATGAAACACTTATGCCAAAGGGCGTGGATGTAACTAAATACAGCACTGTTACAGACCGTGTTTTTGGCGGTGAGGAAATAGTGCTTTCAGCTTCCTTTGATATAGGAGAAAACGGAGAATTTAAGGATGGTATTTTTCTTTTAAGCCACAGCGCAATGTGCGTTATAGAAAACGGCAATGTGGTAAGGGTGGAAAAGCTTTCAGCCGTTTTAAAGGCAGTATGCGCAGAGTATGTCGGCGGCGGTATGATAGAGCTTTTTACAAAGACGGGCAGATATCCCCTTGTGAGATTTTCGATGAAATATATAGAGAATTTCACAAGGGCGGCTGATATTATAAATGACCTTATAGAAGGCTCTGAGGTTAATACCGTCTATGAAGATACTGATGATAATACCCTTTGCCCAAAATGTAATGCCCCATATATCCCCGGAACGCACGTTTGCGCACACTGTGCGGATAAAAAAGGCATTGCAAAAAAGTTGTGGGCGCTTTCAAAACCTTGCAGGGGGCTTTATGCACTGCTGTTGCTGTTTTTCTGGATTACGGCTATAGGGACAGTGGCAACACCGATGCTTTCAAGATGGCTTGTAAATGATGTGCTGAGTGCAAAAAATGCATCGTTTAAAACGCTGTATATAATTGTCGGACTTATGCTCCTTTTCAGCGTAATTACGGCAATTGTATCTGCTATGCGGGATGTTGTATCGTCAAGGGCAAGTAATCTTTTGGTAATGGATTTAAGAAATCACATTTATGAAAAGCTGCAGAAGATGCCCCTTTCTTATATTGAAAAGAAAAAAACAGGCGATTTGATGCAGCGTATAAATAACGATACGCAAAGAATACAGACCTTTATTCAGGATATTGCAATAATGGCAGTTAACGAAGCGTTTCTCTTTATTGCAATTGGCATTGTAACCTTTTACCTTAATGTGCGTATGGCGCTTTTGATATTTTTACCGATGCCGCCTGCAATGTGGATGATTGGAAAAATACGCCGCAGTATTCAGCGCCGATACAGAAAGCAGTGGGGAAAGCTTGATAATCTTACGAGCAGACTTACAGAAGTAATAAACGCAATTAAGGTTGTAAAGGTTTTCGGCAGAGAAGATGATGAGATAGAGCGCTTCTCTGAAAGTGCCGCATCAGTGCGTGACCTTACGTGCAAAAATGAAAAATTCGTATATACTATTTTCCCGATAATAAAATTTATAATGAGCTTTGGCAGCTACTTCGTTCTTTTATACGGAGGAAGCCTTGTTTTAGGCGGAAATATGAGTGTGGGAGAGCTTGTACAGTTTTCCTCATACGGAAGCTATCTTTACAGTAAGCTTGAATGGTTCAGTATGCTTCCAAGGCATTTTACAATGGCAATTGTAAGCTCGCAAAGAGTTTTTGAAGTGCTTGACGAAACCGAGGAGGAACCCTCAGGAGAAAAAATAAACGCTGATATTTCAGGCGATTTTGATTTTAAGAATGTTTCC
>JAZRQT010000077.1:0-2943 GCA_045650105.1 Clostridia bacterium
GCCATAAGCAGTTTTATCGTGTTTTTCATTCTATTTCCTCCTGTTTGTTGTTGTTTCATTAGTATATTACCATATATTGGAAATTATTGCAAGATATTTTTACCAAAAAATGGTAAAAAGTTGGTAAACCGCTCTATAAAGGCAATTACAGGGGAATAGAACGGTTAATAGGGAGGGCATAAAAATGTCACGATTTGGGGACTGTCCCCAAATCGTGACAAAATTGAAAGTTGAAAATTTGTTCTATTGTTAATCTGCCAAACGTCAAAGCATAATTTGCAGGGGGAACCTGCGTGTTCGCCCCTACAGAAACAAAACAAGAGTATACACTATGTGCATACTCCGATTTTAAGCAAATAGGTTATCCTTTATGCGAGGGCAGCAAGTGCCTTTGCAAGCTGGCTCTTCTTGCGGCTAACAGTGTTCTTGTGATATACACCCTTGCCTGCAGCCTGGTCAAGCTTCTTAACACAGATATTGTAAAGCTCCTGAGCAGTAGCCTTATTTCCCTCTGTTACAGCAGCGTCAAACTTTCTAAGCTCTGTTCTGATAGCTGATTTAACCATACGGTTTTCAAGAGTCTTCTTCTCGATAACAAGAACTCTTTTCTTAGCTGATTTAATGTTAGGCATTATAATTTCACCTCCAACACATTATGAAACAAGATGCATTATAGCACACATTATTTCAAAATGCAAGTTTTTTTTATTAAAATAATAAATTTTATTTATTGAAGCTCCAGATAGTACTTTTCCTTAAAACCGTCTGTAGTAATAACCTCACCGTCCTCAGTTATTAAGAGTGCATCTGTATCGGCAAAATTACTGCACAGTGAAAGCCCTTCCTCCCCCAAAATATAAATGGCGGTTGAAAGTGCGTCTGCCTGCATTGAAGATGGGGAGATTACTGTTACGGATGCAAGCGGGGAGTTTGCACATTCACCCGTTCGGGGGTCTAATATATGGTGATAGCGTTTTCCTTCATAATCAAAATATCGCTGATACGCACCGCTCGTAACGGCACTTTTATCCTTTAGGGTGATTTTTGCAAAAAGCTCTTCGGGATTAAAAGGACTGCGTATGCCAACACAAAATTCCCCGACAAGAGCTACATTTCCGCCTAAGTCTATTATAACATCCTCTGCATCATTCTTTTTAAAAAAGTCTGTAAGCTTATCTGCAACGTAGCCCTTTGCAACTGCGCCCAAGTCAAGCTGTCTGCCACCGAGCGAAAATGGGGAAAGGGTAATTTCTTCGTATCCAATAAGGGGAAGAACACTCTCTATTTCCTCCTTAGCAGGGGGGACAGTGCGTTCCTTTATATTCCACAGAGATGTAAGCGGCGCAACGGAAATGTCAAATGCACCGTCTGTAAGTGAACAAAACGAAAGCGAAAAATCAAGAATTTTTTGCATATCGTCTGAAAGCACTGTGGTTTTGCCTGCGTTAATGGCGTAAAGCTCACTTTTCTCGCTTGTACGGCTGAAAACCTCCTCATATCTCTGGCAAAGGTCAAGTGCCTCACTTGAAATTGCCGCCGCCTTTTTCGGTGCAGATATGTTTATGACTGTATCAAAGGCATACGTATGTACAGTTTGCCGTTTCTCCTCCGTTTTTAGAAGAAAAACGACGGTCAGCAAAAATATTGCTATTAATAAAGGAAGAAAAACCTTTTTCACATTACTCACCTGTCAGTAAAGAAATTTATAAAGCTTACTGTACGCTTTAATTTTCTCGCAATGTCTTTTTGTTTCGCCGTAGGGAATGTTGGACAGTGTTTTTCCGTCAGGCGAAAGAGAGCTGTCACTAAGCCATTTATCTACATTTGCCAGACCTGCATTATAGGCGGCAACTGCATTTGTAATATTACCATCATATTTTTCAAGGAGGTAGGATATATACCATACTCCTGCAGAAATATTTGCATCGGGATTAAAAATATCTTCCGAAGAAAAGCTTGTGCCGAGCACATTTATGCAATACTCAAATGTTTCGTCTGTAAGCTGCATCAGACCCTTTGCGCCCGCATGGCTTACTGCGTTTTCGTCAAAATTGCTTTCAGCCTTTATAAGTGCCATTACAAGATGCGGCGAAACATCAAATTCGTCGCAGTATTTATTTATAATATCACTGTGCTTTGACGGAAAAAGTCTGTAGACAATAGCAGTGCAAACGGTGATTACCAATATAATAATTAAGAGAGCGATGAAAACCCTCAATAAAATTTGTGTAAGCCTATACATCTGTTTCCTCCAGAAGCTTCCTGTAAACCTTGGTTAAGGCAAGCTTTAATTCGTCATAATCGCCGTTGTTTTTTATAATGATTGCCTTTTTGCTGTAATCCTTTTGCGCTTTTATCCGAAGAAGAGCGCTGTCCTTTGAGATTTTATCACGCTCTGTTATGCGATTAAGTCTGACATCTTCATCGGCATATATCACGACAATGTGTGCACATTTTTTGTCAACACCGCTTGCCTCAAGCTCTGACCCGTCGATAAAACAAATGTCTTTGCCTGATGCTATGCACATATCTATTGCTTTTTCGGTAATGGCACCGTGAACAATGCTGTTTAAAACGGCAAGCTTTTCACTGTCGGAAAATACTATGCTTCCCAGTGCTTTTCTGTCTACGCTGCCATCATTATTAAATATGGCACTGCCGAAGTTTTCACCAAGCTTTTCCTTAACGGCATCTTCCCGGAGAACTTTGTGTGCAATAATATCGCAATCTGCCACAAAAGCACCCAAATCCGTCAGTATCTTTGCGGCAGTTGTTTTTCCGCTGCCGCTCCTTCCTGTAAGCCCGATAAGCATTTTCATAAAATCTATCCTAACTGTTATTTTGTTTCGTACCAGCTTTTGCCGACCTTCACGTCTGCCTTAAGAGGCACGCTGAGGGAAACGGCGTTTTCCATTTCTTCCTTTAATATTTGTGCGGCAATAT
>JAZRQT010000078.1:0-2825 GCA_045650105.1 Clostridia bacterium
GGCGCAGGAATTAAGGACGGCGATATTGTCTTTATACGTAAGCAGGAAACCGTTGATGACGGTGAAATTGCCGCCGTACTTGTAGATGACGAGGCGACATTAAAGCGTGTCTACCTTTCACCTGACAGTGTAACACTTGTAAGTGAAAACCCCAAGTATAAGCCTATGGTATATACAAACAAGCAGTGTAACAGTATCCGCATATTGGGTAAGGCAGTGTCATTTACAACAAGGCTGTAAAAACTGCACTATAAATTTTCCTTTACATAATATGATTAATATGGTAAAATATAGCTAATATTAGAAGAAAGAGGGGAAATTATGAACAATACCTTGTTTTATGTACTTTTCGGTGCAATTGTAGTATATGGTATATATTACTTAATAATCAACGCCAATGAAGGTAAAAAGAGAAAAGCTATGATAGCAAATCCAAACGACCTGACCGTTTCCGAGTATATCGTTGCACTTAAAAAGGCAAAGGGAAACGTGATTTTACGTAACGTAAGACCGGGCAATTCAGAAACAATGCACGTGGAAGCAAAGATGAAGCAGGTGCAGGCATGGGACATTGTTAAGGAAAGTGCGAATGTATCACAATCAAATAAGGATGAGCTTAGAACCTTATTTATCAAATTTGATATTCCGATAAGACCATAACATAAACTAAAAGCCGTATTTCTAAAAGAGATTTTCTCTATAGAAATACGGCTTTAATTATGTGTTTTTAATATAAAATAAGAGAAGGATTTGGATGCCATTTGTTTGGCGATATACTCGTTTCCTCTCGTGCGATATATTTGCATTGTTTCTTCGAAACATTACAAATGCGATATAACCTCAATAAGTTCGGTTACGATATGATATAAATTCCTTTTTCTCGTCCCGAAGGGACATATCGCATCGAAGATATATCGCATACAAAGTACATATCGCAAATTCCGTACGGAATTTATATCGCTGAGTTTAATCGTTTTACGATTAAACTCAATACACTTCTATATTCTTTATCTTTTCAAACAATGTCTCAAGTGCCTCCACCGAAAGATTTGGGCATCGTGTATGTCTTTTTGCCATTTCATCGGTGTAATCACAAAGCATATATGCGCTATATTTTTTATTGGAAACGTGCGTTACAAGGGGCAGCATATCGTATTTTTCAACATATACCCTGCCGTTTTCCTTGGTAATTTTCACATCAGCCATTGCTCCGAGGATTTTTTCTTTCCCTCCCTGATTGGAAACAAAATTTCCGAGCGAATAAAATACAAGCGACTTATTTCCGTTTTCGCAGATATGCTGTGCTACAGGCTGCACCACGTGCGGATGCGTTCCTATAATTACATCTGCACCGTTTTCTGTCAAAAACTCCACATCCCGCTTTTGCGAGGAAGTCGGCACGTGCGTATATTCCGTACCAAAATGCAGGAACACTACTGTCATATCGGCACTTTGCTCCGCCTTTTTTATGAGCTGTGCATTTTCTTCACTGCGGTCAATTATATTTACAAGATACTTTTTATCTGCAGGAAGTCTGTAGCCGTTAAGTCCGTATGTAAAGTTAAGCAGTGCTATCTTAAGTCCGTCCTTTTCCCATATGTCGATTTTTTGCTGTTTTTGGGCACTGCCGTTAATTCCCAGCACCAATGCATCCTTTTGCGACCAGAAATCCATCGTGTGCATAAGGGCACTATATCCCTTGTCATACGTATGATTTGTTGCGTGCGTTACAAGGTTAAAGCCTGCACGGATAACGCTTTCCCCTACCTCAGGCGGTGTGCCGAAAGCGGGATAGCCGCTTAGGGCGGCTACATCCTCAACAAAAATCGTTTCCTGATTAATTGCGGCAATATCTGCTACGCTAAGATACGGCTTAATATTTTCATACAAACCGTCAAAATTAAATCCGTCAGGAGTTTTGCAGGAATTATATATGGGTGAATGTATCAGGTTATCGCCCACCGCACGGATGCGCAGTGATACCTTTGGCGGCGGTGTGATTTCCTTTTCTGTATTCCCACCCAAAGGGGGCAGAAAAAGCATCACGCAAAGTGTAACCACCGCACAAAGAAGCACTGCTCCCGTTATAATAAGTTTCTTAGTTTTCGTCATAAGCTTTCTTTATTCTCATCATTGAACGCTCTTTTCCAAGCACCTGCTGAATACACCAGATGTCGGGGGAATTTGTTCTTCCCGTAATAGCTACACGTATAACACCGCTGACATCGCCAACGTGCCCCTTATAGCTTTCGGGATTTTTCTTGTAGAGCTTCGGCTGCGGAGCATAGCCAAGCTCCTCACCTATAGCACGCACCTTTGAAAACCAGGTTGACTGGTCATCGCTGTGGTCGTAGCTTTCCATATATTTTTTAAGAATGAGCTTTCTATCCTCATTTGAAACATTCTGCGGATAATCATCCTCACGCTTAAAGAGTTCGACAAAGAAAAAGCTGTAAAATTCTTTTGACTGCTTCCAGTGGCTTATATCCTTTCTCGGCTTTTCACCGCCCCTGCCTATAGCAATCATGCCGAGTGAAAATTCCTTGTCCCGTGTGAGAAGCTCATAATACTCACTGTCACATTCCTTTGCCCACGCAGTAATATAATCATAAACCGTCTGCGAGTCAAGCGTCGCAAGATAATTTTTGCTGACATCGTTAAGCTTGTCAATATCAAAGAGCGAGCCGCTTATTCCCATTTTCTCTGCCGTGAAATTAAATTCCTTAACATCAGCATCAGGATTTTCCATTCTCCACTGCTCGTAATTGGAGTTAAGCACCGTCATAAGGTATTCCCATACTGCACCGGGGAGATAACCCTCACTC
>JAZRQT010000079.1:0-3453 GCA_045650105.1 Clostridia bacterium
TTCATATTTTGTAAATAATCTGCAGATGACTCCTTGTGAGAAAAAGAGAGTTGCCTGGATTATAACAAAGAGTTACGTTGCGGCAAGCATTAAAAATCTCAAAGTTAATGAGGTTGTTTTCTCGGATAATACAAAGTGGAACGGTTAAGAATAACAGGGGATTGTAAAAACAATCCCCTGTGTTTTTGAAGTGCTATTATTGAGGTGTTATATGGATATTGAGAAACTGCGTGAACTTATAAATTATCATAGTAATCTTTATTATACTATGGACGAGCCTGAAATAAGTGATTTTGAATATGATGCACTGATGAGTAAGCTGAAAAAAATGGAGGAGGAAAATCCAAAGCTTATTACACCCGATTCTCCTACACAGCGAATTGGCGGAAAAATCCTTGACGGATTTAGTGAGGTTGTGCATACAGTACAGATGCAAAGCCTTAATGACGTGTTTGACAGAGAAAGTGTAATTGATTTTGGTGAGAAGACAGAAAGCGCACTTGGAGAAAAAGCTGAGTATATAACGGAAATGAAGATTGACGGACTCAGCGTTTCTCTTGAATACCGTGACGGCTATTTTTTCAGAGGGTCTACACGTGGTGACGGAACAGTGGGTGAGGATGTAACGGAAAATCTTAAAACTATAAGAAATATCCCACTGAAACTTAATGAAAATGTTGAATATCTTGAGGTCAGAGGTGAAGTCTTTATGCCCCATTCGAGCTTTATTCGCCTTAATGAAATTCAGGAGGAACGTGACCAGAAACCCTTTAAAAATCCGAGAAATGCGGCGGCAGGGTCGCTCCGTCAGCTTGACAGCTCAATTGTAGCGCAAAGAAAGCTTGATATATATGTTTTCAATATTCAGCAAATAGTTGGAAAAGAAATAAAAACTCATAAAGAGGGGCTTTCCTATCTTGCACATTTAGGGTTTAAGACAATTCCCGACACACCCGTATGTGACAGTATTGAAAAAGCCTTTGATGAGGTTGAAAAAATCGGGAATATGCGCCCTGGGCTTGGATTTGATATTGACGGCGCAGTTATAAAGGTCAATTCCCTCTCTCAGAGGGAGCGGCTTGGCTCTACTGCAAAATGCCCCAAATGGGCAGTTGCATACAAATATCCTCCCGAGATAAAGGAAACAAAGCTTCTTGATATTGTAATTCAGGTTGGAAGAACGGGCGTTTTAACACCTAATGCCGTTCTTGAAAGCGTCAGCCTTGCAGGAACGACGGTATCACGTGCAACACTTCATAATATAGATTATATACGTGAGAAAGATATTCGTATAGGCGACAGTGTGCTTGTACAAAAGGCGGGCGATATAATCCCCGAAGTTCTCAGCGTGGTAAAGGAAAAACGAAGCGGAAATGAAGTAATATTCAATATGCCAGAGAGGTGCCCCGTGTGCGGTGCTCAGGTTTACCGTGAAGAGGGAGAGGCGGCAGTAAGATGCACGGGCGGTGAGTGCAGTGCACAGCTTGCACGAAATATTATTCATTTTGCATCACGTGATGCTATGGATATAGAGGGACTTGGCCCTGCACTTGTGGAAAAACTGCTTGAAAACAAGATTATTTCTTCTGTTTCTGATTTGTATGATATAAAGAAAGAGGATATTTCTACGCTTGATAAGATGGGTGAGAAAAGCGCCCAAAATCTTGTTGATGCGATTAATAAATCAAAAGAAAATGATTTGTCAAGACTGATTTTTGCCCTCGGTATCAGGCACGTAGGTGCAAGAAATGCACAAATACTGGCAATGCATTTCAAGACGATGGACGCTATTATAGAGGCAGATGCCGAGGCTATTTCAAGTGTCCCTGAAATAGGCGGTGTTATAGCACAGAGTATAGTTAATTTCTTTAACGAGGAACAAAACATTGAAATTATTCAAAAGCTCCGTGCGCACGGACTTAATTTTAATTGTAATGAAGTAAAGGCAGAGGGTGTCTTTAGCGGTAAGGTTTTTGTTCTTACGGGAACACTTCCCACACTTACCCGCAGTGAAGCATCTAAGATTATTACCGATAACGGCGGAAAGGTTTCCTCGTCTGTCAGCAAGAAAACCGATTATGTTCTTGCAGGGGAGGAAGCAGGAAGTAAGCTTGACAAGGCAAATGCACTTGGAATAACTGTAATTACGGAAGAAGAATTCAGGGGAATGATAGTATGAGAAAAATTGATGCATCGATAATTAAGGAAACGGTGAAAAAGCTTTTTCTTGATTGTAATTTTTATATTGGTGACGATATAAAAAAAGCATTAGAGAATGCTATGGAGGAAGAAACGTCACAAACTGCAAAAAATGTACTGGCGCAAATTCTGGAAAATGATGATATTGCGGCAAGGGAGGAAATTCCGCTTTGTCAGGATACGGGTATGGCGGTGCTTTTCGTAGAATACGGCGACAAAGTGGTAATCGAAAACGGTAGCTTTGAGACTGCCGTAAACGATGGCGTTCGTGAAGCGTATCGGGATGGATATCTTCGTAAAAGTATTGTTTCTGACCCCGTTTTTGAAAGGAAAAACACTCTTGACAACACACCTGCGATTATTCATACGAAAATCGTGGAGGGCGATAAAATTAAGATTACGGCAGGGGGCAAAGGGTTTGGCAGTGAAAATATGTCAAAAATAAAAATGCTTTCCCCGTCGGCAGGGATTGAAGGAATAAAGGAATTTGTCCTTGAAACCGTAAAAGAGGCAGGCCCCAATCCCTGCCCGCCTATTGTGGTTGGTGTAGGTATAGGGGGAACGTTTGAAATGTGTGCACAGCTTGCAAAGCGTGCTACATTCAGAAACATTGATATACGAAATGAGGATATCAGGTATAAAGCGGTTGAAGAGGAGCTTTTATCCCTGATTAATAATATGGGATTTGGTGCGGCAGGTCTTGGCGGAAAGACAACGGCACTCGCCGTAAATATAGAAACAATGCCTACCCATATCGCAGGTATGCCCGTGGCGGTAAATATATGCTGTCACGCAGCAAGGCACAAAAGCGCAGTAATCTGAGAAAGGAGAGCTTTGCGTGATAAAAAGAATAACACTTCCTATAAAAGACAGTGATATTGAAAATCTTAAAGCGGGGGACAGTGTGCTTCTCTCAGGCAAGATAATTACAGGGCGTGATGCCGCACATAAAAGGTTTTATGACCTTATAAAAAGCGGTGATAACCTGCCTATTGACATAAAAGGGCAAGTAATATACTATGTAGGTCCGGCACCTGCAAAGCCCGGATATGAAGTAGGTCCGGCAGGCCCTACTTCAAGCTACAGAATGGATAAATACACGCCTGTTTTGCTTGATATGGGACTTAAGGGTATGATAGGCAAAGGAATAAGAAGCAAAGAGGTAATTAGTTCAATAATAAAAAATAAGGCAGTGTATTTTGCCGCTATCGGCGGTGCGGCTGCACTTATTTCAAAATCAATAAAGAAGGTTAA
>JAZRQT010000080.1:0-10738 GCA_045650105.1 Clostridia bacterium
TTTTTTTGTGTCAATCTTCAAAAGCGACAACGTGTGTTATATTACCACACCTACATCCACTTTGTCAACACCTTTTTGTCGTTTTTTGAAAAAATTTTGGGGATGATGCCATCATCCCCATTCAAGTCCCATTATAAATAGGTATCCCAATGCCGCAAGCAGTATATAATCATCGCAGCCCTCCAATATTAAAACAATAATAATTGCCGCTAAAATATAATCATCCGTTTCAAAATTCGAAAAAACCCTGCTTAGTTTTTTTGCAGTATTATTTACAGGGTTGCTGATTTTGCGCACGGCGGGATACTTTACATAGTTCGTTGTGTTTTCTCTTTCGGGAAAAGCATTCATCTGTGTTACACGCATACCTTTCCCTCCTTTAAAAAAGCTTAAGGTCCTTGCCGAGCTCTCCCATTGATGCAAGCTTAAGTATTGTAACGGCGCTGTCCATATACGGCGCCCTCTTTTGGCTTAAAAACGGTTTTATCGCCATCAGGAGACGTGTTCTGTCATCTGCCACTGCGCCGCCTAAGGTTCCAAGGACATTTGCTATGCCCTTTTCCTGACTTTGCTCCGAACTGTTATTTTCTGTATTCGTTTCACTACCGTTACCGAGTGAAGAAAGCACATCTGAAACCTTACTCATTATGTCGGGGTCTGCAAGTGCCTTTGAGATTTCCTGTTCAAGGTCCATACCCTCACCCTTTTCCATTTAAAATATCAAAGATGGTCTTGGCTATGCTTGGGTTTTGGCTAAGTTCCTTCCTTATATTGTCTTGCTGTGCCTTTCCTATACCCAGGCTTGAAAGCCCCTCGCCATTTTTTATTTTCTGTGCAAAAGCCTGCCCTTCGGGAGTATTCACAAATTCTTTTGCCTTTTTAACGGCATTGTCAAGCTCTCCCTTATCCATAGATTTAAGCTTTTCAATAATATCCTGCATATATATCCCATCCCTTCTAACTCCAATATATGCCGTCTTGACAAATTGTGTTCTTTTCTATAAAATACTTTTGAAAGGGGAATAATAAATGCGTGCAATTGTACTTTCTGACAGTCATAATAATGTATCTGCGTGTGAGGCGGCAATAGCCGCATCAGGCAAGCTTGATTTAATAATACACTTAGGCGATATAGCACGTGACACAGATTACCTTGAAGCTATGTACTACCCGATAAAAGTTATCTCGGTTTTAGGAAACAATGATTTTCTGCGTCAGGGGGATTATGAAAGAGTTATAGAGTTTGACGGGCATAAGCTTTTTATATGCCACGGTCACACCTTAGGTGTCAGAACGGGAACAGACCGCCTTGAAGCTATGGCACGTCAAAAAGGGTGTGAGGCGGCGCTTTTCGGGCACACGCATCAAAGCTGTCTGAAAAAAAGCAATGACGGCTTTCTCATTCTTAATCCGGGTAGTGTATCACAGCCACGAGGCGGCAAGCCCTCATTCGCAATTTTGGAAACCGAGGGGGATAAGCTTAGTCATCTGAAAGTCGAACTGCATATGGTTTAAAAAGGGAAATTTCGCATAATACTACAGAAAATTCTGCAAATATACGCCAGTATTATTCTTGAATTTTCTTTGTCTTATAACAAAATTTCCTCTTTTAAAACTCTCCGACCTTATATTTAAAAAAATTTTATATAATTTCAATGCGGAGGACGAAGATAGGCTGACGCCTTTCAAGGACGACAAGTTGAAAGAATAAAAATTTTTCAAATATAAGGCATATGCAGTTCGACTTTCAGATGACCAAGGCAGTAATTGTCGACTGGGTTTTATAATAAAAGGAGAATTACTATGAATAATAAAAAGGAATTATACCGTGGCAAAGCAGTTGTGAAAAAGGATGAAAAACAAACAATAAAAGCACTTTTAAAGGCGGTTATTTTTTGCTTCATTGTTTTTGCCGTATCAAAATATCTTCCGTTTTCCTGGTTTTTTGAGATTGGCGCAATTATTTTGAGTGCAATTTATATAAATAAGGTTTTAAAGCAGGGAACATTCGTTGCAACATATATACTATATGAAGACGCCTTAGTTGTAGTGACACGCTATGGCCTTATTGAAAAGGAAAGTGCACGCTACGACCTTGAAAAAGCACAGTTTACAGAAAACTCTGTCACATACAACGGAAAAACACACCCGTTTTATCCCGATGAAGAATTAAAGAAACTTCTGCCACATAATAATATTATGGGGTGATTGTATGAACATACTTCTGATTATACTGGGTGTACTTTTATGCATACTGTTTTTTCTGAACATAAAAAATGCCGCAGATATTCTTTGCAGAATTATCGGCGGCTTTGCCCTTCTTTATTTATATAATATGCTTGCACCTATGATGGGATTTAAAGGGGTTGGAATAAATCTCATTTCGGCGCTGATTGCCGGAGGAATGGGTATTCCGGGCGGAATACTTCTTCTGTGCGCAGCAATATGTCTTTAATAGTTTCCTTTTTTAAGGCATTCTTTTATGTGGCGGAGAGTTTTTTCTTCGCCGCTTTCTTTTAGCATCAGAAGCCATTCTTCAAGCAAGTCTGACGTTTCCTGATGAATTACCCTGGTTGCCTTCCCCCTCTTAAAATACTCATAAGGGAAGCTGTCTGTATAATTTTCTCCCTGATAAATTTTGCTGGCGGCAACACGGTCGCAAAACATTTCCGCAACAAAGTTTATCGGCATTTTCACGGGGAGAATACGCCGTTCCTTCGGGTTATAATCTGCCCAGTATTCAAAATGATGTCTGTTTCTGCCCTTGTGATGAAGCCACGCACTGCTGTATCCCTTTTCTTCACGCTCGACCTCATTGGGACTGCGGTCCCCTGCATAGTTTTTCATTCCCTGCCAGAATTCTGTGGGCGAATATTTGGACAAGTCGTGCCTTAGCCCCTGCCACAGTATGCCAGCCTTTGCACAATGACGTATTACGGTGTGGCGATGCCTCGTAATAGTTACAAGGTGTCCCCATCCGCCTGATATAATTCCTTTTTTCAAAAAAATACATTCCTTTTTTTAAATAATTATAACATTGCTTTTCTTTTTTTTCAATATGTGTTATAATTTTTTCGTGAACCTTTTGGAGTTTTATGACGTATACCATTATGAAAGGGGTTAGAATTTTGAAACAATCCGATATAAACCGCCTTATAGACCTGCACGGGAAAAAGCTTTATAACTTTTGTGTCAGGCTGTGCGGTAATATATACGATGCGGAGGATTTGTATCAGGACACCTTTATTAAAGCAATCGAAAAAATCTCCGCAATAGATGAAAACAATAACCCCTCTGCATATTTGTGCACAGTTGCAATTTCACTGTGGAAAAGCAAGGCACGCAAAGAGGCGCGCAGACAAGCCATTGCGCCTACCGTTACGTTAGAGGACGGCTATCACACTGCACAGTCCACTCCACTTGAAGAGGATATTGTGAAAACAGAGCTTGTAAATGATGTGAAAATGGCAATTTCCTCGCTTGATGAAAAACTGCGCACGTGTATGCTTCTTCACTATATATATGATATGCAGATAGGAGATATTGCACGCACCCTAAACTGCCCCGAAGGAACGGTGAAAAGCCGCCTTCATTCAGCACGTAAAATTATCAAGGAAAAACTTGCGAAAGGAGAACTGTGATGACAGACAGAGAGTTTGACAATTTAATTAAAGAAGCGTTATGCTCTGACAGTGTTCCGCAGCAGCTTAATAATGCACTTATGCTTACACTGGAGAAAAAGAGACAGCAAAAGGCAAAGGTCATAAAATTTGTGAAGGCTTGCTCCTCTTGTGCGGCTGTATTTATATGTGCGGTTGCTATAATTTCCTACTACAACAGTAATATTTCACACCGCACGGAAAATAATACACCTGAAGTGAAAAATACCATAATACAAAAAAAGGCAGATATTAAAGAGGAAGAAGCACAACCTAATACAAATGGCGAAGTTCAAAAGAATGACGTTCTTCCTTCGGTAGCACCAAATAAAAACCGCAGCGCAAATAAAAATACTGTCAAGGAAAAAACAGCAGTGCCCGCTTTGGAGACAGCAGAAGAAGCAAATGAGCCGTCTGTAGCACAGGAAGATGCAGTTCTTCCCGATATGGCGCAAGAGGAGAGCGCACCGCTTATGATGCACAGGAGCATATCCCCTGCACTTAGTGACCTTTTTAACGAGGGCTATGATTATATAAGCGCTATTTCAGAAAAAATAAACGGGCAGATTGCAATTATGGATTTTCCTGAAAAAATTAATTTTTCACAGATTACAGGAGAAGAAAGCTTTTCGTTAAATGAAGAAAATAAGCTTACGATAGAGTTTCCCGCAGGAACAATTGCATCAGAGGAACACGGAGATTTGTTTTTCACTGTGGGAACGGTGCAAAACGGAATATTGGAATGATAAAACCACCCGATTTGGGGATAGCACCAGATTGGGTGGTTTTTTTGTGCGGTAAATGGCAACTGAAAGGATTAGTCATTAAAATGTTTTAATTTTGGTTTTTCTTTGCTGTATTTATTGAAGAAATAAGCATACGTTTTATTTCTTCTGCAAGGTTAATGGCACTATCATAATCATACTCAAACAGTTTAGTGTTTTTTAGAAGTGTAAGCCAATATATACTCTCGCTTACCTCTTTGAGAGAAATGTGTAATTTTGAAATGAAGTCAGGTTTGCTGTTGCCATAAATTGCTTCATTTATATTTGCACCGACACTTGTTGCACTTCGAAGAAGTTGTTTTGCAATAGTTGTATCTCTTTTAGATTTTGCATATTTTTCATAAAAAAGAACGACTTTTGTAGCAAATTCCAATGATTTATTTAAAAGTGGGCTTTCCATTATTTTCACCTCAAATTGAGTATAGCATAAACCTGTATATAAATCAATGTTTTGCGGAGCAAAACTTCCATTTCTCTTCTCTTTTCTCTTTTATTTTTTAACTGGAAACGACAATTTTTTTAGTGAAGAGTGAAGAGAGAATAGTGAATAGATAAGAGTACAAAAAGAAACGACAATCTTCTTGTCGAAAATTGTCGTTTCTTTTTGGTGGGAACAATAGGGCTCGAACCTATGACCCTCTGCTTGTAAGGCAGATGCTCTCCCAGCTGAGCTATGCTCCCAAATATGGTGACCCGTACGAGATTTGAACTCGTGTTACCGCCGTGAAAGGGCGGTGTCTTAACCGCTTGACCAACGGGCCATTGGTAGCGGCGAGTGGGCTCGAACCACCGACCTAACGGGTATGAACCGTTTGCTCTAGCCAACTGAGCTACGCCGCCATGTTCAAGACCATTGCTTGACACGAATGTTATTATAATATAGCGTCACGCAAAAGTCAAGACTTTTTTTCAGTTTTTTTCTGCAAGGTAATTAAGCGCCTCTATATAGCCGTCAAAGCCTTTTCCGCAGATGGTTTTTTTGGCTATAAGAGATACATAGGAAAGCTTTCTGAAATCCTCCCTTTGTGCAATATCGGAAATGTGTACCTCTACAGTAGGAATTGCTACGGCTTTAAGTGCATCAAGAATGGCAATACTCGTATGCGTATATGCGGCAGGGTTTATTATTATACCGTCTGCATCGTTATATGCCGCCTGAATTTTATCTACTATATCGCCCTCGTGATTTGACTGAAAAAACTCTGTCGTCGCTCCAAGCTCACTGGCACGTTTTTTAATCATTTCGACTAAATCACTATACGTGGACTTTCCGTAAATCCCCGGCTCTCTTATTCCGAGCATATTAAGATTGGGACCGTTTATAACAAGTATTTTCATAATTCCCTCCGATTATTCGAGTATTTTTATTGCTTGTTGTGCCGTTTTCTGGTAAGTTTCAAGTGATTTTACCTCTGCATGGGCAAATTTTTTATAGGGCGGCGCCCTTTTTTCATACAATGCCTTCAGCGCCTCTTTGCCGCCTGCACTGAGAGGTCTGTTTTTTGTATCAAGCCGCTCGAGTGCCCTGTCAATATACAAAACAGTACCGTTCTGATGCATAATATCGTAATTTTCCATAACGGTAACTGCGCCGCCGCCCGTTGCTATTACGCACCCGCTTTTTTTGCAAAGCTCTGCGAGGACTTCACTCTCCACCTTGCGAAAATGTGCTTCTCCAAAGCGTTCTATAATATCTTTGGGCGATGCACCCTTTTTTGTAATTTCATCATCACTGTCGTAAAAAGGTCTTTCAAGAAGGCGTGCCATTTCTCTTCCCACACTGGATTTTCCACAGCCCGGCATACCTATCAAAATAATGTTTTTTGTTTGCTTTTCAATTTTTCTTTTTATTTCTTCAATTTTAAAATCGGGAACTTTTGTATCTGTAAATAGCTCGCACGCACATTTTGCCTGTGCAACAAGCATACCAAGACCGTTTACCGTTTTTATCCCCATTTTTTCGGCATCAAGTATGAGTTTTGTTTTTGCAGGGTTATATATAACGTCGAGCAGTTCCTCACACTTTTTAAAGTGCGTTATGTCTACGGCGCTTTCCCCCGTGTTTGGGTACATTCCCACGGGGGTTGCATTTACAACAATCTGCGCATTGTAAAAGCGCTCCATATCACCCGAATTTATATCTTCCCTCGTAATAGTGCTGACACTTTTTGCGCCCATATCCTCACAGACACACTTTGCAGTTTTTGCCGCACCGCCTTTTCCTATTATGGCAACATCCTTACCCGCAATCTCTGTGCCTGCTTCCTTTACCATATAGCAAAAGCCGTAGTAATCGGTATTATAACCGCAAAGCTTTCCGCACTTATTTACTATAGTGTTTACGGCGCCGATTTTTTCTGCCTCGGGCGAAAGCTCATCAAGATAGCTCATCACCGCAGTTTTATATGGAATTGTTACATTAAGACCGTCAAAATCCCTTTCTTTCAAAAACCCTTCAAGTTCATTCTCCTGAAGTTCCTTATACTCATACGAATAATCGGAAAGAGCATTATGAATTGGCTTTGAAAACGAATGAGAAAGCTTTTTTGCAATTAAAAAACATTTCATTTATATCAGTCCTCTATTACGTCTTGGAGACTATTTTCTTAAGCGGGGATTGTTAAGGGGAAACCCCTTAACATAGGAATTGTCAAAACCGGGGGCGTGTACCTCGGTTTTGACTCCTATAGCGCTCTGGCACGGTGAGTGCCGCGCGAGCGAAAGAGCGCCTTTCGCAGAAGAATGTTTTCATTGAAAACTTCTTTTGCGAGATGATGGCTTTGCCATCATCTATTACGCTTCTCTGTAACTTCCTAAATATTTGACATTCTGCGCCCCCAAAGAGTATTCAAGCTGGTCAATAATGGACG
Organism: Clostridia bacterium; assembly: GCA_045650105.1. Classification (GTDB taxonomy): domain Bacteria; phylum Bacillota; class Clostridia; order UMGS1883; family UMGS1883; genus UMGS1883. The sequence continues at coordinate 7,315 of JAZRQT010000080.1, forward strand.
GCAGCTTTTCCGAATAAATTGATACGTCTATATCAAAATAGAACATAAATTCAAAATCACTTTCAGGAATGGGACGGCTTTCAAGCTTTATTATATTAATACCGAGCGAATAGAAATTTGCAATTACACTGTAAAGAGCACCTGCACGATGCGGTGTTTTTATAAGAAGACTTGTTCTGTCTGCCCCCGGATAGATTTCAAGATTTTTTGAAAAACAAATAAAGCGTGTATAGTTATTCTTCGAATTTTGTATGTGCGGTTTTATAATTTCAAGATTATATTGCGATGCGCACAGTTCAGAGGAAATTGCGGCAACCGTATTACTTTCTGCCTCAGAAACCTTCTTTGCCGCAATCGCAGTATTTTCACACTCTGTAATCTTCACGTCACGCCCGAGAGAAGAGAGGAAATCGCCCGACTGGCTGATTGCCTGCGGATGTGAGAAAATTTCCTTAATATCTTCCATTTTTGTACCTTGCTTTGCAAGAAGATTGTGTTCAATCTGCATTTTAGTGCTGCGGACAATACTGAATTTATGCTCACTCATAAGATTATAAATCTGCGTTACACTGCCCGCACTGCTATTTTCAAGCGGCACTACACCATAACTGCAGAGGCCGCTCTCAACTGCCTGGAAAACAGCCTCAAACGACTGACAGTACATAATTGACGGCTTTTCAAAAATCTTCTGACACGCTGCAGAGGAATGTGCACCCTCTACACCCTGACACGCAACTATTGCCTTTTCAGGGAAAAGCTGAGGTGTGTTTTCCATTGCCTTTTTAATAGAAGCTGAAAGTCCTGATGCAGGTGCAATCGTCCTGCTCTGATAGTTACGGCTAAGCTCAAGAATGGAGCTGTACAGCCTTCTCGTATAATCGCCGAACTCCTCACCTGCTTTTTCCTCTACTTTTTCAAGGAGCTTTCTCTCCCTTTCGGCATCATATACATTCATACCGTTTTCTTTTTTATATGCGGCAACTTCCTTTGCCACATTCATTCTTTTGACGAAAAGCTCTACAAGCTCCTTATCAATTTTATCAATTTCTTTTCTGCATTCCTGAAGTTCCATACCAAATTCTCCTTTACAAAACTAAATCTGCTATTGCTATTGCCGCCGCCGCCTCAACACATACGGTGGCACGCTTTACTATACACGGGTCATGTCGCCCTTTTATTTCAAGAATTGTTTCCTCTTTTTTTGAAAGAGATACGCTTTGCTGTGGCTTTGAAATTGACGGCGTAGGCTTAAACGCCGCACGGAATATTATCGGCATTCCCGAGGAAATCCCCCCTAAAATTCCGCCGTGGTTGTTTGTCTTTGTCACAATCTGCCCATTTTTCACCGTAAAGGCATCATTGTTCTCACTTCCATAAAGAAGTGTGCTTTCAAAGCCACGCCCAAACTCAATCCCTTTAACGGCAGGGATTGCAAAAACAACAGATGAAATTCTTCCTTCTATTCCTCTAAAGAGCGTATCACCCAGACCGCTCTTTATACCTACAACAGCACATTCCACCGTGCCGCCGACACTGTCACCGTCGGCACGTGCCTTTCTGATGTGCTCCTTCATAAGCTCTCCCTTGTTTTCATTAATTACGGGGAAAGCTTTGCCACCTACAAAATCATCCTTCGTCACGTTTGCCGCATCAAATGCATCATCCTTAATTTCTCCTACCGATGCAATATGCGCACCGATATATATGCCCTTTTCTTCATATAACTGCATTAGAATTCCGCCAACAATACAAAACAGCGCCGTAAGTCTGCCCGAAAACTGCCCTCCGCCCGAAACATCACGGTCATCACCAAACTTTGCCCACGCCGCAAAGTCGGCGTGCCCGGGACGTGGTATATCACGCAGGTTTTCATAATCCTTTGACCGTGTATTGGTGTTTTCTATTATGGCGCAAACGGGGGCGCCGCACGTTTTTCCGTCTGTAAGACCCGAGGCGAAAATAACCTTATCCCCCTCTTTTCTCGGTGTGGAAAATTCGTCATTTCCCGGGGCACGCCGTGCCATAAATCCGGCAAGCTTTTCCTCGTCCACCTTAAACCCTGACGGAAGACCGTCAATTATAACACCCATTTTTTCTGAATGGGACTGCCCAAACATTGTTATTTTTATTTTATTACCGAATGAAAAGCTCATATTACTTTTCCTCCCAGCATTTTAAATTGTTCATAAAAATCAGGATATGATTTTGATACCGCCTGCGCAATGTCAAGCTCTACATTTTCCGTGCAGAGAGCTGATGCAACTGCACTGCACATCGCAATGCGGTGGTCATTTGCACTTGTAACACTTCCTCCGTGCAGAGAGGATTTTGAAATAATTATCGAATTTTCATCAGCCCTTATATCTGCACCAAGTGATAAGAGCATATCCATAGTTGTCTTAACACGGTCACTTTCTTTTTCACGCAGTCTCTCAATATTTTTAAGCACCGTTGTTCCCTCAGCGGCAGTTGCCGCAACCGAGATTATGGGAACAATGTCGGGAATATCGGCACAATCCGCCTCTATCGCCCGAAGTGACGATTTGTATACCGTAACACAATCTTTCTCTACGGTAATTTTTGCACCCATTTTGCGCAGAATTTCAATAATGGCACTATCCCCCTGCAGGGTGTCGGTGCGCAGATTGGTGCAGGATATTTTTTCACTGCTACCTACTGCGCCGGCTACAAGCCAGAATGCAGCATTTGAATAATCGCCCTCTATCTTTATTTCTCCGGGGGAGGTGTAGCAAGCACCTTTTTCCACCGCATAACCGGCATCGGTCTTCCTTACATACAGACCAAACTGTTTTTGAATATCTGCCGTTATATCTATGTAAGGCGCACTTTTAAGAACAGATGTTGTTTTTATCTTTCCGCCGCCCATATTACCGATTGCAAATAACAGTCCCGTAATAAACTGGGAGCTTATATCTCCCGGAATTTCAAACACATCACCGCTAAGCTCACCGCTTATTTCCAAGGGGAGAAAGGCATCTGCAGGATGGTTTATTTTTATCCCGTTACTCTTTAGTGCATCCAGTAGCGGATTAAGAGGTCTTTGCCCGAGCCTTTCTGCACCGATGAATTTACAGTTTTTTCCGAGCGAAGCCGCAAACGGCACCATAAACCTGAGTGTTGAGCCACTCTCACCGCAGTCAAGAATACACTGCGTATCATTTTCTCGTGTTTTGTCTATGGGATATACCGTAACAAATCCGTCACCGTATTCAAAATTTGCACCAAGCGCCTCAAGACACGAAATGGTTGCCTTTATATCCATAGAAAACGTATCACATATTATTTTTGTTTCTTTTTCACTTACTGCGGCGCAGATAAGCGCTCTGTGCATACACGATTTTGACGGTGGTGCACTGACTGTTCCGTTTAAAACAGACGGTATAAGTGTAACCTTCATACCATT
>JAZRQT010000081.1:0-3539 GCA_045650105.1 Clostridia bacterium
TGAACTCAAAGTGAGCACGGGGCGTAAAGAAAACGATTGATAATCGTTTTTAGCCTCGTGGTGTGAAGCCGGGTACCGAAATGCTTTGCATTTGGGTCGGCAAGCAGGGCGGATTGCCTTGCAATCTGCTTCTCCCCACTCAGACCAAAAAGAAACGTCAATTTTCAATTTTGAAAATTGTCGTTTCTTTTTGTACTTTTCTCTTTGCCCTATTCTCTCTTCACTTTTCACTAAAATTGTCGTTTCCAGATAAGAGATAAAAGAGAATAGAGAATAGAAAAGGTGGTTTTGCTTGCGCAAAACGTGATTTTAAATCGTTTCTTTCTACCTCAGCTGAAATATTTCCTGTCAAGGCTTCTGTAGCCAATTGCCTCGGCAATATCCATTGTATTTATATTTTCACGTCCGTCGCAGTCGGCAATAGTGCGTGCAACCTTTAAAATACGTGAATATGCCCTTGCCGTAAGACCGAGTGAGTCAAATGCGTTTTTAAGCATCCGGCTTTCTTCTTCCCCTATAGGGCAGTATTTTTCAATCAATGCACCTGAAAGCTGTGCATTGCAATTGATTGCCTCGTTTTTATATCTCTCTTTTTGAATTTCACGTGCCTTATTGACACGTTTTTTTATTTCTACGGAGCTTTCTCCCCGCATAGCTTTTAAATCTGCATATTTTACGGGCGAAGCCTCCAAATGAATGACAATTCTGTCAAGCATAGGTCCGCTGATTTTTCCAAGATAACGTCTTACCTCAGTTTCACTGCAACGGCATCTTCCGCTCGGGTCGCCGTAATAGCCGCATTTGCAGGGGTTAAGCGCCACAACAAGCATTGCATTACACGGATATGTGTATGATGCCGCCGCACGTGTGACGGTTATTTTCTTGTCCTCAAGAGGCTGGCGCATTGATTCTATTACATCTTTTCTGTACTCGGGAAATTCGTCAAGGAATAATACACCGTTATGTGCAAGGGAAATTTCGCCTGGGCGTGCCTTTGAGCCGCCGCCCACTATACTTACTGCACTGGCACTGTGGTGCGGTGTGCGGAAGGGTCTTTTTGCAATAAGGTTTACACCGCTTTCAAGCTCGCCTGCTACAGAGTAGATTTTTGTTACCTCGATAGCTTCTTCAAGGCTCATATCGGGGAGAATTGTCGGTATTCTCTGCGCAATCATTGACTTACCGCTGCCCGGAGTTCCAATGAGGAGAAGGTTATGACCGCCACTTACACATAGTTCGCACCCCCTGCGCAGTGCACTTTGCCCACGCACATCGGAAAAATCTATATCGTATTTTGATGCATCTGAAAAGAGCTTTTCTATATCGCAAACGGACGGCTGGATTTCTTTTTCGCCGGTAAGGTGGCTGTAAACATCGGAAAGACAGCTTGCACCCAGAATTTCTATATTGCCTGAAAGGGTAGCTTCCTCTACATTTTCCATTGGAACGACAGCTTTTTTAAATCCACATTCAGCAGCACACGAAACGAGTGACAAAACACCGCTGACGCCTCTTAGTTCGCCTGACAGACCAAGCTCCCCTATGAAAAAGTATTCGTCAAGCTCTGTTTTAATCTGCCCCGTTCCTGCAAGCACGGCTATGGCAATAGGAAGGTCAAACTGTGTGCCTTCTTTCTTTAAATCGGCAGGGGCAAGATTTATTACTGCACGCTTTGCAGGAAATTCAAACTCACTGTTTTTTACTGCGGCACGCACTCTCTCTTTTGCCTCACGCACAGTTGCATCGGGAAGTCCTACCACGTCAAATGCAGGAAGACCGTTTGAAAAGTCCGCCTCTACGATAACGCTTTTCCCCTCAAGACCGCATACTGCGCCCGTATGTACTTTAACTATCATAATAAAACTTCCTTCAATGGCTGATTAGACTAATGCGCCCATAATTTCATTATATAATATTTTAGAGGCATTTGTAAATGAGAAAATGAAAAGAGGAGGAAAATTCTGCCTTTTCAACAAAAAAGAGTTTTCTGATTTTCAAAAATTGTCAATTGAAAAAGGCGAAAAACCGTGCTACACTATAATTGAAGAAAGGAAGGTACACTCCAATGGGCAATTAAATTTAATACTTTGATATGAAGAAAATAAAGCAGGGTTTGAACAAAAAGGAGAAATAAAAACACGGCGGTGATACGCTTAATATAGATGGAAGAAAAATCAGTTCAAACCAAGACTTAAAAGCTTCATTGCAAAGTATCAAAAAACCTTTTGCAGCAAAAAGACACATCTTAAAATAAGTGGTTCTCCTCTGAGAAAAAAGATTTCGAGTGCGTTTTAAAGAATTGTGATGATGTAGCAGAAGGAAAATGAAGAAAGAGAGGTAAACAAAGGATGATAGATATTAAGAGTGAGCAGAAGTGACCCTTGATTGTTTGTAGAAAAAGCAATCAAGGGTCACTTCTTTTTTTATTGAATTTTATTTTTAAGTATAGTATAATTAATATATATGGACTTTATAAATGGCAGGTGCTTTTTATGGAAATGGTATTACTGACGGCACTGGGTGTTGGCGGCGCAACGGTGTTTGGCAGCATAATTGGATTTATGTTTAAAAAAATGTCGCATAAATTTTCAGATATTATTTTATCTTTTGCGGCAGGTGTTATGCTTGCGGCGGCGGTGCTCGGACTTGTTTTGCCGTCTCTGGAATACGGCGGAAAACATGGGCTTTTGATAACGGTTGCGGGTATATTTGCAGGGGCGGTGTGCCTGAATGTGATTGATAAAATAGTGCCGCACCTTCATAAGCTTATCGGGGCAGATACGGAAGAGCACGACAATGCAAACCTTAGTAAGGTACTTCTTTTTGTCCTTGCAATTGCGATACACAATCTTCCCGAGGGTATTGCCGCAGGTGTGGGCTTTGGCTCAGGAGATACGGCGCAGGCGCTTATGATAGCAGGCGGTATCGCACTGCAGAACATTCCCGAGGGAATGGTAATTATTGCACCGATGCTTGCCGCAGGTGTAACAGGGGCAAAAACTTTTATATGCGCAATGCTTACGGGACTTATTGAGGTTGTGGGAACGCTGATAGGGTATTTTGCAGTAAGCGTTGCAGCAGCGGTGCTTCCGTTTGCACTTGCCTTTGCGGGCGGAACAATGCTCTATGTTATAAGTGATGAAATGATTCCAGAAACACACGCACACGGTGCGCAGAGGGGCGCAACATATTCGCTTCTTATGGGATTTTGCATTATGCTCGTTTTTGATGTGCTTTTGGGATAAAAAGTGATGTTGAAACTAAAGGTTTCGGTATATTTAGGGCTTAGGTCCCTTTTGATTCAACGCAAAAAAGGAAAGAACCCCACTTACGTAGGATTCTTTCCTTTTTTCTGGTCGGAGTGGCGGGACACAGATGCTACGCATCTTACCTGCTTGCCGACCCAAATGCTTTAGCATTTCGGTACCCGCCTGCGCACCAAAAAGCTAAAAACTTGCCACAGGCAACTTTTCTTAACGCTTTTTGCCCTCTTAGGGCTTAGGTCCCACTAAATTCAACAAAAAAGAACAGAACCCTAT
>JAZRQT010000082.1:0-5546 GCA_045650105.1 Clostridia bacterium
AGCCTGATCCTGTTCCAAGACCTGCCACACCCTCAACCTCACGGGCGGAAATTGCACTTATACGAATAATAACCTCTTCTGAGATTTTAATGTTACCGTTTTCTGTAGAAATAAAATTTTCAGCCATTTTCTAATCCATCCTTTCTTGTGTACAGATTAAAAGGGGATATAAAACAAACCCCTTTTAGCGAGGATAGGAAAAAATGCTTCAGAACAGGCAACCAATCATGACACATCCATTGATGAAGATTTTTTGCTTTGCAAAAAATCCACCAACACTTCGCATTTCGAACTTCGAATTTTGAACTTTAAAGTTGTTATGCCGTTGCCTTTTTGCGGTCTGGACTTTTTTTACATCCCCTTATCTTTATTTTATCACCAATAAAGTAAATAATCAAGGATTTTCTGTATTTGCTCAGTTCATTTCCATAATCTTTATCTTATCCTGGGGAATTCCGCTCTGTTCTGTCACAATTTCAGAAATTTTTGCGGCATTTGCACTGTCAAGTACCTGCGTTTTTACAACAACATTTGCCATTCCGTTATTTATATAGCAAACGGCATCCTCAAACCCCTTTGCACGGAGAAGATTTTCCACTGCCGTTTCCGTTTCCGTATTTTGTGCAAGCTCCAGCACGCTTTGCTGTGCACTCGCCTTTGCGGCAGTGTCGGCACTTTCGTTTGAAATTATGGAATTAAAGGTTTCTATACTGCGGCTTCTGCCTGCCTCACGGTCAATTCTTGCCTGAGAGAAGAAATCGTCGCCTGAAGTTTCCTCGGCTATACCCTCCGAATCTACGAGCTGTGCCTCCCCTAAGTATTTCTGCCCTGCCTCAGTGTTTGCCTCTTCCTTTCCTGCGTTAAGATAACCTGCCGTTCCTATTACTATAGCCAGTGCCGCAATCACAAGCTGTTTTTTCTTAACTACCATCATCATTGTTTTTCCTTCCTTTCAAAAACCTCGATTTTATGGGTTTCTACGCCCAGCGCCGCCTTTGTTGCACGTATAATTTTTTCACGCACTTTTGCCGTTTCGCCGCCGTCTGCAACAATTACAACACCTTTTACGCCGCTTCCTTCACCGCTTTTTTGAGAAAAGAGCATCCCGTCATCTTCTTCCTTTTCAAAGGAAATCATAACCTCTGCCTCTCCCACCCCGTCTATATGGGAAAGAACGCTCTCTAGCCTTTGCTCCTTATCCTGCGGGAAGGCTTCCTCTGCCGTCTTTTGGGGGACTTTACCACTAAAGCTACCACCCCCGACAAGCAGAATAACGCCCACTGTTAATAATAAATATATTACAGTATTTCCTTTTTTATCCCTGAAAATTTTGTCAATTATCCTCATAAATCAGCTTTATCCTTTCTCTCGGCACTAAAAGCTCGCTTACAATATCGTTGACGGCGGCGCTTTCATCACCCAGAAGTCTTAGCGTTACACTTATAATCTCCCCGTTTTCTGAGGTTTCCACATACGCTTTTGAGCCGTGCACCATTTTTTCCTCTATCAAGGAACTTAGATTTTCCCGATGCTTTTTTATCACCTGCGCACGGTATGTTGCCTCTGCCTTTTTAATATCCGCCTCGTCATACGAAAAGCTCTCTGTATCAAGCTTTACCTCCTTCATAAGGTTAGGGATAGGCGTTACTACTGCACAGATAAGCATAAATCCCATTGCAAACGTGGCAAACTTTTTTATATCCCCCTCGGGGAGCAGCATTTTGGAAAGAGCCGTCAGCATCATCACTGTGCCGAGGGCAATCATATAGTCACGCATAACAGACCTCCTTTAGGGAATAGGAAAAAAGCTTCAGAATAGACAAACTGGGAGAGCAAAGCCATTGAGAAGATTTTTTGCAAAGCAAAAAATCTACCAACACTTCGCATTTCGCACTTCGAATTTCGAATTTGCTATTTTTACATTATTGCGGCTATTGCAATTATCATAATCGTTCCCATACACGCTATTGACGAAAAAAGCATATCTATACAATCCCCCAGCTTTTTAAGTACGTCTGTAACCCTTTTTTCCGCAACGGGGGCGGTAAATGCCGCCGTCAGCCTTAGTGCAAGCGACAGTGCCGAAAGCTTTAACAGAGGAATTGCAAAAATCCCAAAAAGCATTATCACACCACCAAGCCCCACCGCATTTTTCAGTAGCATTGCCGACCCTGCAATACTGCTCATTGCCTCGGCAATGGAGCCGCCTACAACGGGTACTGCCGCACCTATTGCAAATTTAACCCCCCTTGCCGCAAGGGAGTCAAAGCTTGCCGCCGCAAAGGAGCTTATCCCCAAAATTCCCGCAAAAATTGACATTGAAAATGAAAGCACCGTTTTATGCAACTTTGCAAAAAGCTGAGAGAATTCATCAAGACCGCTGTTTGTGCTCATTGCGCAAAGAAGCACACTCACCGCACGCAAAAGGACAAGCGGCGTTATAACATTTCTTATTATCCCTGCAAGTGCGGAGCATACAAAAAATATCACGGGATGTGTAAGTGTTGCCCGCACCGCTTCACCGCCCGATACGCACAGCATTGACATTGCAGGAATAATGCTGTGCACCAGAATAGTTATATCGTCAAGCGTTGTAATAACAAATTTTCCTGCTGACTCAAATGCCGTTGCCGCCACTGCCGCAATATATAAAAACACTGCAAAGGCGGTTGCATCGCTTGGCCCTTTTTTACCGAGAGAGGAACTGAGGTTATTTACAAATGCACTTATAAGAACTATTGCGGCAATTGTACCAATCAGCGCAAGTGCCGTTTTAAGCTCCCCCATAAAAAGACCTATAATTCTGTTTATCAGGCTTCCCGTTTCGGGCGAGAATTTGCCGCTTACTATATCATTTACTATATCTTCAAAGCTAAACCCGTCAAAAAGGCTTTCAATACTTTCCTGCGCCGATGGTGTCAGGTCAGGCTTTAGTGAAAAATCCGTCATATCAGTATACCTATAATTTTTACAAATGCCTCTTTTGCTATGGGGACTGCAACCGTGCATATTGCAATTTTTCCTGCCATTTCAACCCGTCCTGCAAGTGCTTTTTCACCGCTGTCCTCGCAAAGCTGTGCCCCCATCTGACTTATGTAGGCAAGTCCCGTTATTTTAAGCATTGGCTCAAGATATTTTGCGCCGCTTTTACTCATAGCGGCAAATTCGTGCATAGATGACACAATTTTTATTATATAGGGCATAGTAGCGGCAAAAACTGCGATAACCGCCGCAACAGAGATAAGCTGTCCCATTTCAGAGCGCACATTTTTCACCGTCAGGGCGAGCACGGCAATGCAAACTGCCGCCGCCGCTATTTTATACATATTCATATTCCAAACACCGTCTTTATCGTTTCAAAAAGCTGTGCTATTTTGCTTACCACCATTGCCAGAACTATTACAAGACCTGCTATGGTTATCATCAGTGCCTGCTCGTCTCTGCCCGAACGTGTTAAGAGGACATTCAACACCGAAACGATTATTCCTATTCCCGCAATCTGAAAAATAAGTTCTACTTCCATATATTTATCCCCCTGTTTTCTAAATTATGACAAGCACCAGAGCCGCTGCCGCAAGGATACTTCCCTTTACAAAAAGCGTTCCCTTTGTATTTATATCGTTTTGTGCGTGCTCAATATTTACATCAAGCTCCTTTATAAAAAGGGAAAGGTTTGCAAGCTGCCCCAAAGTATCCTGCGCACAAAGACCGTCTGCAAAGCGTTCAAATATTTCCTTATCCTCTTTTGTGAAAAAGCTTATACTTCTTCGTGCCTCACGCACTGCCTCGGAGGGCATCATCCCCTCCGTCATAGCTACAGCCGCCTTTTCAAAAAAGCTTCCCGCCGATAAAAAGCACTCATAAAGCGGTGCACACATACAGCGCAGAGTGTTTTCTATTTTCTGTGCCCCGTCACGCACAATACACAGATTTCTTCTGCGTTCATTCAAATCGTTATATTTTTTCATTCCCAAAAGTCCTGCCGACAGCAAAACTGCCGCAGCACCAACAAGCTTAAGCACGTCTTATCACCCTGCCATCAGATATAATTTTTTCAACAGTTGCAATGCCCTTGCTGTTTCCAAGGACAATTATTCTTTCAAAAATTCCGTTTTCAATAAGGCTTCCCAAATACTTTCTCTTTCGCACATCTCTGTCACTGTAGCCGTGTGCCGTCGTTATAATTTTCACGCCGCAGTTTATCATTTCGCATATAGCCGCCTCCTCCTCGGCAGAGCCTGTCTCATCAGTTACAATAATTTCAGGCGACATTGTTCTAAGAAGCATTGATATCCCTTCTCCCTTGGGCACTGCATCCATAACACAGCTGAAACGTCCTATATTATGCATCGGGATACCGTTTCTGCAGGCGGCAATTTCAGACCGCTCATCTGCAATACACACCTTATGCGCATTTCCAAGCTGTCTTGCAACGTCACGCAGCATTGTCGTTTTTCCGCATCCGGGCGGTGAAATTATAAGGGTGTTATATAATCTTCCGTCACATTCAAGGTAGCTCATTATACTATCTGCCGCCCCTATTACCTCACGGGAAACTCTGATGCACATTGCGGAAATGTCTGTCATATGTACAATATTTCCTTTTTCGCACACAACTCTTCCGCAAACGCCTATACGATGTCCCCCGCCTATGGTAAGGTATCCTTTTACAAGGCTTGTCTGCACAGCATATAAAGAGCCACGGCACATTGACTCTACAATTTTTAACAGCTCCTGACTGCTTATTTTTATTTGCAGCTCCATCAGCATCCCGTTTTTTTGCACGACCACATTTTTTTGTGCTATGATGCGGATTTCCTGCAAATCCTTTGTCCCCATCATAAGAATTTTTTCCGTAAGGCTTGGCGGAAAATGCATTGCAAAAGAATTTATATCCATAATTTTCACCTGTTTTAATATATGGTGCCCAGGCTTCAAAAATTACGTATTACCAAAAAATAATTATTGTATATTTTTTAGTATTGCGATAAAATGTTATATAAAAGGAGGTTTTTTTTATGAAACGAAGCGGCGGTGTGCTGATGCACATTTCCTCTCTCCCGGGTGAATTCGCTATAGGAACACTGGGAAAAAACGCATATAAATTTGTAGATTTTCTTTATGAATGTGGTTTTGGTGCGTGGCAGATACTTCCCCTTTCCCCGTGTGACGAGTATAATTCCCCGTATAGCGGAAAAAGTGCATTTGCAGGTAATTACCTTTTCATTGACCCTGAAATTCTGTATGAAAAAAAGCTCCTTACAAAAGAAGAGGTGGAGCTTTGTAAATCAGATAATATTTATACTGTGCAGTACGATTTTCTCCATCAGACACGAATGGATATTTTTCGCCGTGCCTTTCTTCGCACAGACGACAGTATAAAAAAAGAAATTAATGAATTTTGCAAGAAAAATAAATGGGCAGAGGACTACGCCCTTTTCTGCGCACTTAAGGAGAAAAATTCACTTCTCCCATGGTGCGAATGGGAAGAAGACATAAAAATGCGTGAAAAAAGTGCTGTGGAAAAGGCAAAGACAGAGCTTTCG
>JAZRQT010000083.1:0-1700 GCA_045650105.1 Clostridia bacterium
CCATTTTCAATGGTTACAAGCACTTCCTTCGCACGCTTTATAACACTGTCGGGAACACCTGCAAGCTTTGCAACCTCAATACCGAAGCTGTCATCCGTTCCGCCACGGACAATTTTGCGTAAAAATGTAATATCGTCGCCACGCTTTTTGCAGGCGGGGTTGTAGGTGACAACACCCTTTATTTTTCCTTCAAGGGCGGTAAGCTCGTGATAATGTGTTGCAAAAAGTGTTTTTGCACCGATTTTCTTTGCAATATGTTCCGTTACTGCCCACGCAATGGAAAGTCCGTCAAAGGTGCTCGTACCTCTGCCAATTTCATCAAGAATGCAAAGACTCTTTTTCGTTGCGTTTTTAAGTATATAGCTGACCTCGTTCATTTCGAGCATAAATGTACTCTGTCCCGAAGCAAGGTCGTCAGAAGCGCCTATTCTGGTGAAAATTTTATCCACAACACCACACTCGCACGAGCGTGCAGGAACAAAGCTACCCATTTGTGCCATAAGTGCAATGAGCGCAACCTGACGCATATATGTTGACTTACCTGCCATATTCGGTCCTGTAATAACGGCGGTGGAGTTATTCTGTGTATCAAGAAGTGTGTTGTTGGGAACAAAAAGACTGTCCGGCAGCACCTTTTCCACAACGGGGTGTCTGCCGTCTTCTATAACAAGCTTCGTTGAAAGATTAACTTCCGGCTTTACATAGCCGTTTTTTACGGCAGTCTGTGCAAGAGAATAGAGTACATCAGATACGGCAACGCTGCGTGCCGTTTTTTCAATTCGTTCCATCTCGGCGCATACTCTTTCCCTGAGTTTTACAAATTCTGCGTATTCAAGTGCGACAAGGCGCTCCGATGCACCCAAAACCGTGCTTTCAATATCCTTAAGCTCGGCAGTAATATATCTTTCACCGTTTGTAATGGTCTGTTTTCTTATATAATCTTCGGGTACTTTTGAAAGATTAGAGGAAGAAACCTCTATATAATAACCGAAAACCTTGTTAAATTTAACCTTAAGATTTTTTATACCCGTTCTTTCACGCTCACGCAGTTCAAGACTTGTGATATAGCTGTGTCCGTCATTTGCGATGGCACGCAGCGAATCAATCTCCTCATTAAAGCCTTCACGGATAAGCTTTCCCTCACGAAGAGAAATTGGTGCATCAGGGTCAATTCCTCTTGTAAGAAGGTCGCATAAATCGTCAAGGGTATCAAGATGCGCCGCCTGAATACTTAAAATCGTACTTCGTGCAGAGCAAAGAATTTTTGATAAAAACGGAAGCTTTTGAAACGATGAACAAAGACCTAAGAGGTCACGTGCATTTGCAGTGCCCATACTCGCACGGCTCATAAGGCGCTCAATATCGTTAACCCCTGTAAGCGCCTCTCCCAAATCGTCACGCAGTGTGATGGATGAATAAAGCTCCTCCACGCCCTGCAGACGGTTATTGATTGCCGCCGCATTTACAAGGGGGCGCAGTATCCATTGCTTAAGCATTCTTGCACCCATAGCCGTTTTGGTGTTGTCAAGCACCCAGAAAAGACTGCCACGCTTTGACTTGTCACGCATAGTTTCTATAAGTTCAAGATTGCGCACACTTGCCGCATCTACGTCTACAAATTCCTGCGAAGTATAAATACTGAGCGTATGAATGTGCGCCATATGCGCTTTTTGTGTTTCTATTAAGTACTCGATAAGAGC
>JAZRQT010000084.1:0-5116 GCA_045650105.1 Clostridia bacterium
AAGCACAAAGCTTCAGACAGGCTGCAGTCTGATTGATATAGGTGCAGGTGCAGGTTTTCCGTCGCTTCCCGTAAAAATAGTGAGGGAGGATATTAACCTTACTATGCTTGATTCCTTAAATAAGCGTATAGGCTTTTTAAATGATGTAATAAGTGAAATTGGGATAGAAAAAGCACGTGCGATACATTTTCGTGCAGAGGACGGAGGAAGAGATAAATCACTGCGTGAAAAGTTTGACGTTGCAACGGCACGTGCCGTTGCGGATCTTGCCGTTCTTTCGGAATATGCGCTCCCCTTTGTAAAGACAGGCGGATATTTTGTTGCATTAAAGGGAAATGCCCCCGAGGAAGAAATAAATAATGCAAAACGTGCCATAAAGGAAATGGGAGGGCAAATAGAAGAGGTAAAGGAAGTAGTTTTACCGTCGGGAATTAACCATTGTCTCGTAATAATTAAGAAAATTTCAAATACACCTTCAAAGTATCCTCGAAAAGCAGGAAAGCCAAGTAAAGAGCCGATTGTTTAAAATTGTCACAATAGAGAAAATAGCGTGTTTTTGAAAGAAAAATGATGAGAATAAGGCGAAAGTTTTATCTTTAATATGTCTTGACAGTGTGGTAAAATAGTATCATAGAAAGGACTGTTTACTATGATACGCACCACACAGAAGATTAAGATGATAAAAACGGCAGAAATTTCGCCAAATCCTTATCAGGCAAGAAGAAATTTTGACAGAAAAAAGCTTGAGGAGCTTTCACTGTCCATAAAGGAAAACGGTATGCTCTCCCCTGTTATTGTAAGGGGCGGGTTAAAAGGATATGAGCTTGTTTGCGGGCAAAGGCGACTACGGGCGGCAATAATGGCAGGACTTCGGGAAATCCCTGCTATTATAATAAGGGCAGGCGACGCACAGTGCGCCTACCTTAATCTCACAGAAAATCTTCAGCGTGAAAACCTCACTTTTTTTGAGGAGGCAGAAGGTTTTTATAATCTGATGGCATATCACAAAATAAAAAGGGAAAAGCTTCCCGGGTTACTTTCGCTTGAATGGATGAGAATTAATGAAAAGGTGCGTCTTTTAGGCCTTTGTGAAAAGGTAAGATATAAAATAGAGGAAAAAGGATACGGGGAAAAGTTTGCAAAAGAGCTTTTAAAACTGCGTGATGAGGAGAAACAGCTTGAAATTATAGAAAAAGCAGAGAAAGAGGACTGGTCATTTACAAGACTTTCGAAAGAGGTAAAAGAAGAAATAAAAGAAATGGCAAAAAAACGCCTTTGGGAGTCAAAGTCTTTTAAAGAAAAAAATATAAGGGAAAAAATGCCTGTATATATAAACACCATTAAAAAAACGGTGGAGCTTTTAAGAAAAAACGGTGCATCAGTTGAATTTTCTCAGCAAGAAAATGAAGAATACACTGAATTTACTGTGAAAATACATAAAAAGTAGTCGCATTTTAAAAAAATGCGGCTTTTTTTGCAAAAAAAGATAAAAAAATGTTTCACGTGAAACAATTATGTGCTATAATAGCTATATTCAACCGGATTAGATTTTGAAAGGAATGAATTTTGTTGAGCAGGATAATTGCTGTTGCAAATCAAAAGGGCGGCGTTGGAAAAACAACAACGACTGTTAATCTTGCAGCCTGCCTTGCAAAGCTTGGAAAAAAAGTTCTTTTAATTGATATAGACCCGCAGGGAAATTCAACAAGCGGTCTCGGAATTGACAAAAGGCGCTGTGAAAAAACCGTTTACGACTGCCTTATAAACGAGGAGAAGATGGAAAACGTTGTTCTCCCTACACAGTATGAGAATTTGAGTGTTTGCCCGTCAAACTTAGACCTTTCAGGCGCTGAGATAGAGCTTATAAGCGTTATGGGGCGGGAGAGCAGACTAAAAGAAAGCATAGAAACAGTAAGAGATGAATATGACTTTATTTTGATAGATACACCGCCGTCACTTGGTCTTATAACCATTAATACCCTTACGGCGGCGGACAGTGTGCTAATTCCAATACAGTGCGAATTTTATGCGCTTGAGGGTGTAAGTCAGCTTACAGAAACAATTAAAAGAATAAGAAAAGCTTTAAACCCCACTCTTTTCATTCAGGGGATAGTTATGACAATGTATGATGCACGCACAAATCTTGCCGTGCAGGTGGTAGATGAAGTGAAAAGGTTTTTCCCGGGAAAGGTTTATTCTACGATTATTCCAAGAAATGTGAGAATAAGCGAGGCGCCCGGTTTTGGAAGACCCGTTATATATTACGATAGTTCCTGCGCAGGTGCGCAAAGCTATATGGAGCTTGCGGCAGAGCTTATTGAAAGTGTAGAACAGGAGGATTAAGATGAAGAGGGTTTTAGGACAAGGACTTGATGCTCTTTTCTCCAAAAGCGATCCGACCCAGGAAGACGCACAAAAAGAGCAGGGCGAAGTAAGAATGATAAGGACAAGCCTTATTGAGCCAAGACGTGACCAGCCTAGAAAGAATTTTGACAGAGAACAGCTTCAGGCGCTGGCAAATTCCATCTCTGAACACGGCGTAATACAGCCGATAATAGTTACAGAGGGAGAAAACGGCTATTACAGTATAATAGCGGGAGAAAGAAGATGGCGTGCATCAAAGCTTGCAAATCTTTTAGAAATCCCCGCAATTGTCAGAACGTATGACGAGATGCAGATAGCAGAGGTTGCGCTGATTGAAAATTTGCAGAGAGAGGATCTTAACCCGATTGAAGAGGCTCTCGGGTATAAAACTCTTATGGAAAAGTTTTCGATGACGCAGGATAAGGTCAGTGAAAGAGTTGGTAAAAGCCGCAGTAATGTTGCAAATATGTTAAGACTTCTTTCCCTTGAGGATGAAATAAAACAGCTTCTTGCGCAAAATGCCCTTACAATGGGGCATGCAAGGGCGCTTTTATCTCTTCCCGAAGGCAAAAACCGAATTGAGGCGGCAAAGAAAATAGTTACTCAGGGGCTTAGCGTAAGGCAAGCGGAGGCACTTAAAAATGAAGAAGCTCCAGCCACTAAAAAAGCGCCTAACGCCTCTAAAGTGAGTGCATATACAGACGTAGAGAGAAATCTTTCACAGAAGTTTGGCACAAAGGTAAGGATAAAAGGCGTTAAAAAAGGAAAAATTGAGCTTGAATTTTACAGCGTGGCAGACCTTACCAGAATAGTTGATTTGCTTGATTAAAATTGCTTATAATAATTGCTTATAAATACGAAAGGAAGTTTTGAAATGTTAGACCTTAAACTTATCAGAGGTGAAACAGACAGAGTGAAAAAAGCTCTGGCAAGAAGAAAAGAAGTTGTTGATATCGATGCAATTATCGAAATTGACGATAAAAGACGTGCTCTTTTAGTTGAGGCGGAAGCTCTCAAGGCAAAGCAGAACGAGGTTACAAAGCAAATTCCCGTAATGAAGAAAGAGGGAAAGGACACAACCGAGGTTTTTGCCCAGATGAAAGAAATTTCAGAAAAAATCAAGGAGCTTGATGGCAAAACGCGCGAGGTTGAGGATGAGCTTAACCGTATTATGCTTACTATCCCCAATATTCCCAGCGATGATGTTCCCGACGGAGATACTGACGAGGATAATATAGAAATAAGAAAATTTGGTGAGCCGAAAGATTTTGGCTTTGAGCCAAAGCCACATTGGGATTTAGGTAAGGATTTAGGCATACTTGATGCTGATACTGCGGCAAAAATAACAGGTGCACGCTTTACCGTTTATAAGGATGCGGGCGCAAGACTTGAAAGAGCGGTTATTAACTACTATCTTGATACACATACCGAGAAAAACGGATATACAGAGGTATTCCCTCCGTTTATGGTACACAGAAATTCAATGGTGGGAACGGGTCAGCTTCCTAAATTTGAAGAGGATGCTTTCAAGGTTTCAGATACCGATTATTTCCTCGTTCCTACGGCAGAAGTACCCGTTACAAATATGTATCGTGAACAAATTCTTGACGCAAAAGACCTTCCTATAAAGCACGTTGCATATACTGCGTGCTTCCGTGCAGAGGCAGGAAGTGCGGGAAGAGATACAAGAGGTCTTATCCGTCAGCATCAGTTCAACAAGGTAGAGCTTGTTAAATTTACTAAGCCTGAAGAGTCTTATGAAGAGCTTGAAAAGCTTACAAATGATGCAGAAAAGGTACTTCAGGGATTAGGTCTTCCCTACCGTGTTGTAAGAATTTGTATCGGCGACCTCGGCTTTACTGCAGCAAAGAAGTATGATATTGAGGTATGGATGCCCTCTTATGGCAGATATGTTGAAATTTCATCCTGTAGCAATTTTGAGGATTTCCAGGCAAGAAGAGCTAATATTAAGTATAAAGACGGTCAGGGCAGTAAGGCGCAGTTTGTTCATACCCTTAACGGCAGCGGTGTTGCTGTAGGAAGAACTGTAGCGGCAATTATAGAAAACTATCAGAATGAGGACGGAAGTATTACCGTTCCCGAAGTTCTTGTTCCGTATATGGGCGGAAAAACAATTATAAAATAAAAAGAGTATAAAAATGGCTTGGGTTATCCAAGCCATTTTTTCTGTATAGGAAAACATGTTGTGTAAAATTAAGCGATACTTAAAAAAGAGCGGAGCGCTCGGCAATGTGTCCTTTTGGTGTCAAAAGGACCAAAAACGTGGGGGTTTCGATTCCCCCACACCCCCGCAACGACCTCGCAGGGGCGCAGGGAATAATGGGCGTGGTATCATTTATACAATGTGGGTATTGTTTTTTCGTATTTTCTGCCTTTGAACCGCCGCCTTTAAAGGAAACACTTAGTTTCCTGAGTCGTCTGAAATTGCGAGAGCGCAAAGGAAAATGATGCTCGCAATTTCTCGGTAGTCGGCAAAAAACACGGAAAAACGCAACTTTATCGCAATAGATAGTTTATGACAAAACTATCTTATTTCCACTGTCTTAGAGTTTATAAATTTGCTTTGCTGACTTGGGCAAAAATTGCCCGTATCAATTTCCGCTGCTGACGGGCAATTTTTAGTCCATCTTGAAAATAAGTTTTTCAATGCGGACGGCGCAACGAAAGTAAAGCAAATTTATAAACAAAGACCACCTTCTTATTTCTGTGGCACGCCCGAAATTGAAATCGC
>JAZRQT010000085.1:0-3233 GCA_045650105.1 Clostridia bacterium
GACTTAACCCCGGAGGAGACCTTGACACTGCACTTGAAATTGCAAACATTTTCATCAGTGCGGGCAGAATAGGTGAGCTAAGATATAAGGATGCGAGCAAAAATAAATACCTTTACTCTGAAAATCTAAATGCGCCAAGACTTAAAATAGCGGTGCTTGTAAACGAGAACAGTGCTTCTGCGAGTGAGCTTTTGTCAATGGCATTTCAGGGCAGGGGTGCAGGAAAGCTTGTCGGCACAAAAACCTTTGGTAAGGGAAGTATGCAGCTTCTTTCAAGAGCGGCAACGGGCGTTGGAATGAAATATACTGTGGGTGAATTTTATACTGCAAAAGGGCAGAGAGTTCACACCGTTGGAATTACACCCGATATTGTGGTTGAAAACGAATATGTTCCCGTTGACGAGAAAAGCTTTGCAGAAATTGATTTTGACAAGATTGAGGAGGGCGCAAACGGCGGTGATATGACACTCGCCCTTGAACAGCGTCTCTCGGTACTCGGCTATTTTGATGGCGAGCCTGATGAAAACTTTGACGAAGAAACAAAGGATGCCGTTATGGGCTTTCAGGCGGTACTCGGCTATGATGCGACAGGGGTCCCCGGATTTTATGAATATTTGTATCTTAATGACTACACATATGATTTCGACATTGTAGTTGATAAGCAGATGGATGCAGCAATTGAATATTTAAACAAAAGATAATATAGAAAAATTCAGAAAAAAGAGGTGAGAAGAGTGAAGTTTGAACTTTTAAAATATAATAAAATCAAAGTTATAATAGAAGAAGGAGATTTTGCAAAATGGGGTATAAGTGCCGATGAAATGGTAAAAAATTCACCTCATACAAGGGAAATCTTTTTTGAGCTTTTAAGAGAGGCGGAAAAGGAAACAGGCTTTTCGTGTAATAATGCACGCCTTGTTGTAGAAACTGCCGTTCAGGCGAATAAGAGTGAGCTTACACTCTTTGTCACCAAGGTTGATAACGAGGAAGAACGGGCGCTTTTTGATAAAATATCAAAGGCGGAAAAGCTTCAGGGCGAAAAGACAGAAAAGAAAGAAGAAAAGAAAGCACCGCCAAGCACAATGGTAGAGCTTGAAAACTTCGAGGATGTTATAAAAATGTGCTATGCAATGCGTGAATGTTTCTGGGGATCGCTATATTCATACCGTGATAAGTATTATATGGTGATGCTTCCCCATTACATACCCCGTGCATCGGAATTCGGCAGTGTTTGCGGCGAAAAATACCGCACTATTATAGAGGAGCACGCAAAGGTGATAATTAAGAACACAGCATTTTTAACTGTGCGTAATAAATTTAAAGAATAAAGAGGAGTGGTAATATGGCAGAAACAAAAGATATTTTTACCTATAAAGGAAAGCCTATGGTACGCAGGGGAGATACGATATATTACGGCGACCTTAATGAAAAATATATTATTATCTTCACTATAAAGTCAAAGAAAAAGGTGGGCGACCTTGAAGTTGCCGACAGTGTAACCATAGACCTTTGCACAAACAAGGGTGCAGGAAAGGAAAAGGTTATTAAAAAAGCTAACAGAGAAAGCCTTTACGAGGCAATTGATATTGCTGAATTCTGGCTTGAGGATGCTATTGAAAACGGCTGATAAGGAAGAAGGAACACAAATGATAACTCAGCAAAATTTTACTATGCTTGCAGACTTTTACGAGTTTACGATGGCAAACGGTTATTTTGTTAATAATACAGGCGATAAGATATGCTATTTTGACTTGTATTTCCGTACAGTACCCGACAACGGCGGTTTTGCCATTATGGCAGGAACACAGCAGGTTGTGGAATACCTTTCAAATTTAAAGTTTGAGGATAATGATATTGAGTATTTAAGGAATAAAAACCTCTTTGATGAAAAATTCCTTGAATATCTTAAAAACTTTAAGTTTTGTTGCGACGTATGGGCGGTGCCCGAGGGAACGCCCGTATTTCCCGGTGAACCGCTTGTAATAGTAAGAGGTCCTGCAATTCAGGCTCAAATGGTGGAAACGATGCTTCTTTTGCTTGTAAACCATCAGACACTCATTGCGACAAAGGCTAACAGAATTGTACGTGCGGCGCAGGGAAGGGCTGTGATGGAGTTTGGCTCAAGACGTGCACACGGAACAAACAGTGCAGTTTTAGGCGCAAGGGCAGCATATATTGCAGGTTGTGTTGGTACAGCCTGCACATTAAGTGATGAGATGTACGGTATACCTGCCATCGGAACAATGGCACACAGCTGGGTGCAGATGTTCCCCACGGAGTATGAGGCTTTTAAGGCGTATGCACAGGTCTATCCCGACAGTTGTACACTGCTTATAGATACGTACAATGTTTTAAAAAGCGGACTTCCAAATGCCATCAAGGTGTTTAAGGAGGTTCTTCTGCCTTTGGGCAAGCGCCCAAAGGGAGTGCGCATTGACAGCGGTGATATAACATACCTTACTTCCAGAATAAGAAAGGCTCTTGATAAAGAGGGCTTTACCGACTGCGGTATAGTTGTGTCAAATTCACTCGACGAATATATAATCAGCGATACACTTGCACAGGGGGCAAAGATTGATTCCTTCGGCGTTGGCGAAAGACTTATTACAGCTAAAAGCTGGCCCGTTTTCGGCGGTGTGTATAAGCTTGTCGGCGTTGAGGAGAATGGAGAAATTATTCCTAAAATCAAAATCAGTGAAAATCCTGCTAAAATCACAATTCCTGATTTTAAGCAGATATACAGACTTTATGACAATGAAACGGGCAAGGCAATTGCCGATGTTCTGACTCTTCACGATGAAGAAATTGACGATTCACAGCCCTACGAAATATTTGATCCCATTCATACGTGGAAACGTAAGAGGGTAACCAATTTTACAGCGAGAAAGCTGCTCTTGAAGCTGTTTGAAAACGGCAAGCAGGTGGCAGAGCTTCCCACACTTTCCGAGGTGCGTGATTACTGCAAAGAACAGGTTGATACAATCTGGGACGAGGTAAAGCGTTTTGAAAATCCGCACGCATATTACGTGGACTTATCACAGAAGCTTTGGGATGTTAAAAATTCGCTGCTTAAAAAGTATTCTGAATAGGTGGAAAAACAATGATAGAAGCTTTTGACGCTGCTATATTTGATATGGACGGCACTATTTTGGACTCTTTAGGCGTCTGGGAAAAGATTGATAATGATTTCCTTGAAAAAAAGAGGGGGATAGCGGTGCCGCCCGATTATGTAC
>JAZRQT010000086.1:0-2799 GCA_045650105.1 Clostridia bacterium
AAAACAAAGGTAAAGACAGATTTGAGGACGGCTATGAAGGTTATAAGACTTTCACTGCCGATGACGCTGGGGGCATTTGGTTTTACGGGCGTAATGCTTATTGATTCACTAACAACGTCAAAAATACTTTCGATTTATGGCGTGGGTGAGCTTGAAAGACTTAAAATGTTTGGTTACCTTACACGTGCAAATACTATCTATAACCTACCTGCAACAATTATTACGGCAATTGCGGCAAGTGCAGTTCCTGCCGTATCTGCGGCATTTGCAAAAAACGATAAGGAGAGCCTCTCTGGGAACACACTTCGGGGAGTAAAGCTGATTTTCATTGTGGCATTTCCGTGCGCATTGGGAATGATGCTTTTTTCAAAGGAGATTTTAAATCTTCTCTATCTTGGAGCGCCCCATTATATGATTCTTGTCCTGACGGGCGTAATGATTTTAATTTTGCCTTATATACAGGTAGCGACGGCTATGCTTCAGGCACTCGGAAAGGTGTGGACACCCATATGGGTGACGGTGGGCGCACTATGTTTAAAGGTGATTTTAAATTTTGTGTTTATAAAAGCTTTTGGAATTGAGGGTGCGCCCCTTGCAACAATTATTGCATTTGTGCCTGCCTTTGTAATAAATACTGTTTTGCTTTTTAAAAGTGTAAGGATGCGTGGCACTGCCGTGCATTTAAAAATAGCTTTATGTGCGGTAGTCTCCTGCGGCGGTGCAAGGCTTTTATACAGCTTTAAAGAAACGACACTGATGCTTTTGTTGTCGATAGGCTTTGCAGCGGCATTATATGCGGCAGGGATTTTACTTTCAGGATGTATAAAGAAAGAAGAACTTAAAAGAGGGGCATAAGTCTGAATAAATTCAGACAGGTAAGAGTGAAGAGTGAAAAGTGAAGAGGTATGGAACAAAATGCTCTGCATTTTAAATTTTTATTATACTGTTTTGTGCCTTAAATGCAGCGAAAGGAATGACTATAATTATGGAAAAAGAAAAAAAGAAGGATTTTTATGACTTTTGTGAAATTATTGCTGCGCTTCGTGCGCCCAACGGATGTCCGTGGGACAGGGAGCAAACGCATAAGTCTCTTTCAAAACACCTTATAGAAGAGGCGTACGAGGCAAAGGAAGCAATAGACGAGGGTAACTGCGAAAAAATGGCGGATGAGCTTGGTGATGTCCTTTTGCAGATTGTTATGCACGCACAAATAGGAAAGGAAGAGGGCACTTTTACAATTGATGATGTAATTTCGTCAGTAAGTGAAAAAATGATAAAACGCCATCCGCACGTTTTTGGTGATACTACGGTAAAAAACAGTGCACAGGTTCTTGAAAACTGGGAGGAAATAAAAAAAACACAGCGTGGGCAAAAATATGTGTATGAAGAGCTCGAGCATATAACTCCATCGCTTCCCGCCCTTTACAGATGCAACAAGGTAATAGGGAAAGCAAAAAAAGCAGGCTTTATTGAAAAAATAGACTCTGCTCCTAATATAACGGGGGAAGAAATAGGAGAAAAATTATTTGAAATTTGTGCTCTTTCGCATCAAAACAATATAAATCCTGAGGAGGCATTATCTTCCTTTACAAAAAAATTTATCAAAAACATAAAGAATATTGAAGAAAACACTTGAATATAGCCAAATCTTATGATATGATATGAAAGACGGAAAAATGCGAAAAACGTCGCAATTAAAAGGTTAAATATTATATATAAAGGAGGAGAAAATATGAATAAGACAGAACTCGTAGCAGCTATCGCTGAAAAGGCAGCTCTTTCAAAGAAGGATGCTGAAAAGGCTCTCAACGCTTTCGTTGGAACAGTTGAGGACGCTCTTAAGAAGGGTGAGAAGATTCAGCTCGTTGGCTTCGGTACATTCGAGGTTAGAGAGAGAGCAGCTCGTGAGTGCATCAATCCCCAGACAAAGGCTAAGGTTAAGGTTCCTGCATCTAAGGTTCCTGCATTCAAGGCTGGCGCAGCTCTTAAGACACTTGTTAAATAAGTTTGATTATTTAATAAAAAAACATCCTATCCATAAGCGGAGTGTTCTTAAGGACAGTTTAAGCCCCGAAACAAAATTCTGTTTCGGGGCTTATTATATAAGGTATTAGGATTATCCTAAAATCGTGGAAGATGGTACGCATCTTCCCTGCTCGTTACAGTACCGGAAATAAAACACTCTGTTACGCTTATATGTTTATCATAAGTAGTCCAATTAGTCCTATAATCAGTCCGCAACCTTTTTTTACAGTAATATTTTCATTAAATAAAACAGAAGAAAGTAACGTTACTGATATTATTCCGCTGCCGTTAAATAACGGAAACATTATAACAGATGGTATGTTGGAAGCGAGATATGTCATCACAAGGCTTATGACACAAAGAGAAACTGCTGAGCCTAATCCACACATCACATATTTTATGGAAATTTTACAGTGTAAAAATCCTTTCTTCGAAAATATTGTCAATAACAAAAACGCACAGGTAAACGAATAGAAATTATATGCATCAACTCCTGTCTGCGGAAAAAATATCCCCATAATTTTTTGAACTATCATTACGCCACCGCTTGTGACGAGTACAACAATTCCGATAAGCATTCCTTTGATATTTCTGTTTTCCTTCAGGCTTGAGTTGCCTTTTAAGAGCATAATTGAAATTATAACGAGAATTATTCCGATAAAAGAAAGTAAAGTTAATTTTTCATTCCATAGAAAATGTCCCAACACACAGGGTAAAATCATTCCTGATGAATGACACAGCGTCATAAAAGCTACCGATGTTTTTTCGTATCCT
>JAZRQT010000087.1:0-7140 GCA_045650105.1 Clostridia bacterium
AGTGCAGTGTCAAGGTCTCCTCCGGGGTTATCCCTTAAATCAAAGACAAGCTTTTTAACTCCCTTGCTCTGAATATCCTTTACATAGCTTTTAACCTCTTCTGCCGCAGTTTTTGAAAACTGTATAAGCTTCAGGTAAGCAATATCATCTGTCAGCATTTTTGTCTGAGTATATGTCATTTTCACGGCACCACGCACGCAGGTAAGAACTATTTCCTCCTCGCCACGCCTTACCGTAACATTAACCTCTGTTCCACTTGCACCTACAATAAGGTTTTTTACGCTTGCAATTTCCATACCTTCAACCGACTGTCCGTTTACGGCGATTATATAATCACCCTTCATAACGCCTGCCTTTATTGCAGGTGAGCCGTCCAGTACGGATAACACCACAATTCCATTTTCATTCTGTGTTATTGTAACACCTATTCCCGAAAATTCGCCTGCAATGTCCGTTGTCAATTCCAGATATTCCTGCGCCGTGTAAAATTGGGCATATTCATCGTCAAGCGCATCTATCATTGCCTTGATTGCGCTGTTTATATTAAACTTCTGTTCCTCAATAGTTTTACATATGATAGAGAAAAGAAGCTCCTCATCATTTATTCCGTAGTAGTAATTATCGGCAATATTGTGTGCATATACCCTGACCATATTTTTGAGCATATTGTCAGAATACGCTATCGCCTGCTCCTCCTGTGTATTTACGCCATCTGCCGCATACGCCGCAGTGGAAAAAAGCATTACCGCCGCCATTAAAAGAGCGGTTATTTTATTCCTTTTCATTGTAAAATCCTTTCTCCGGGAGAAGCAATTCCATTACATTTTTTCGGGAGCGCTTACACCCAGTATATCGAGTACATTTTTAATAACTATTCTTGTAGAGTCTATAAGCTTAAGACGTGCACGCATCAGATTTTCTTCCTCATCACGCACTCTGCACGCATTGTAGAATGAATGGAAGTGTGATGCAACATCAATGAGATAATGCGTCAGGTTACTCGGGTCAAAGCTCTGCGCACTTGCCCTGATTTCTTCGGGAAGCTTTGCAAGAACCTCAAGAAGCTCTATCTCCTCATCCTTTTTAAGAAGGTTGCAGTCTGTTTCATCAAACTTTGGTACAGATACACCGCTTTCTGAAAGAAGTCTGATAATAGAACAAATTCTTGCGTGGGCATACTGCACATAAAATACAGGGTTTTCGTTTGTCTGACTTACTGCCAGATCAAGGTCAAAGTCCATATGACTTCCTGCTGCACGCATATTGAAGAAAAATCTTGCCGCATCAACACCGATTTCATCTATCAAATCTGCAAGTGTTATCATTTTTCCTGTACGTTTACTCATACGGGCAATTTCGCCGTTACGCATAAGACGTACAAGCTGAATTACAAGAACATCCAGCTTTTCTCCGCTGATGCCAACAGCCTCCATTGCGCCTTTCATTCGTGCAATGTGACCGTGATGGTCTGCACCCCATATATTTATGGCGAGGTCAAAGCCCCTCTCCTCAAGCTTATTACGGTGATATGCAATATCTGCCGCAAAGTATGTGGGAATACCATTTGCTCTTACAAGAACGTCATCCTTTTCAGAGCCAAACTCAGTCGACTTTATCCAAAGTGCGCCGTCTTTTTCATAGGTAATATTACTGTTTTTAAGCTTTTCAAGAGTCTTTGCTACACTTCCTCCGTTATGGAGAGTACTCTCATAAAACCACACATCATAATTAATGCCGTACTTATTAAGAGTTTCCTGAAGTGCCGCAATATTAAGAGGCAGTGCATATGCTACAAGAGCGTCCTTTCTCTCCTGCTCATCCTTTTCTAAAAGAGTACTTCCATACTTATCAATATAATTTTGTGCGTGAACACGAATATCATCACCCTGATAGCCATCCTCGGGGAATTCTACCGCATCCTCACCCTTTAAGAGCTGTATATATCTTGCATCAAGGCTTCTGCCGAACTTATCAATCTGGGCACCTGCATCATTTATATAAAATTCCTTTGTTACATCCCAGCCTGCAGCCCTCAGGACATTGCTGAGCGTATCGCCGAGTGCGCCGCCCCTTGCATTACCCATATGCATCGGACCTGTGGGGTTGGCACTGACAAATTCAACAACAACCTTTTTTCCGTTTGCTATATCTATATTTCCGTATTTTTCCTGTTCCTCTTCAATTTCGGCAATTACGTTATAAAGATACCCCTTGTTAAGATAGAAGTTTATAAATCCAGGACCTGCAATCTCTATCTTTTCGGCACTTAAATTCTCTGCACTTAAGTTTTCCACAATTTTTTCTGCAATTGCTCTGGGTGCAGATTTTGCGCTGCGTGCAAGCAGCATTGCGATATTCACAGCATAATCGCCATGCCCCTTATCCTTTGGTGTTTCTATTGTAAATTCGGGGATTTCTATTTCAGGATATGCTTTCTTTGCAGCGTTATATGCCGCATCGTATATCTGTGTTTTCGTCATCAAAAGCGTATTTGCCATTAAGATTCTCTCCTTTGTACGGCATACCAAAGTTAACCTATACGCCGCAGTCTTGTTAATTTCTTTTTTCTTTTGTACTATGCCCGCACACGAAGGGAAATTCCGTTGTGCGAACAAGCGACATTATTTATGTCCATTATATAATCAATATCAATATTTCCGCCGTTTTCATCAAGCGATACATCCACATTATTTGCCGTAACACTTATGGTGAAATCTCCGTACGGAGTTTCATAATGGCCTATATGGCGTATCCCTTTTTCAAAAATCATATGGGTGTTTGTATGACCGTGACGCATCATCGTCACAACACCGTCAGGTGATATTTTAAGTGTGGTGTTACACTTTTCAAGTCCTGTAAGCTCTCCCTCGGCATAGCTTATATAATACTTTCCGTCCTTGTCATAAAATTTACCTGCCGTGGTCATTTCCATACCGTCTTTTTCCCCATCATAACTCTGAGAGCCTTTTATTGATATGTAAACGTCCTTTTTCATTGTTTAAAACGCCTCCGCCTTGTGCACCTTGGTTTCAATATTGCTCTGAAGGAATGTACTTCCGAGGCTTTCAAAATTCTCAACCGAGTCGGAAACATAAAATTCGCAGTTTCCTCCGTTTTCCTTTTCTTTCAGCAGCCCCTCACTTAAAAGATATTCCTTTGCACTCTTTGCTGCAAGCTCACCGGGGCTGATTAATGTTACCTCATGACCCATTATACCTGAAATCACGTTCTTTAGCAAGGGGTAATGTGTGCATCCTAAGATAAGAGTATCCACATTTTCCTTTTTAAGGGGGGCGAGGTAATCTGTTGCTATAAGCCTTGCCGCCTCACTTTCTGCATATCCGTTTTCCACAAGGGGAACAAACATCGGACACGCCTTTGAGAAAACAAGCATCTGAGGCGCAATGCTTTTTATAATTTCACTGTATTTTCCGCTTTTTACAGTGCCTGCCGTACCGACAACACCTATGCGCTTATTTTTTGTCACACGCACCGCTTCTTCGCACGCACCCTCAAGCACACCCATAATTTTTACGTCATACTTATCCTTTAAGAATGGGAGGGCAACACTGCTTGCCGTACCGCACGCTGCTATAATAAGCTTTATATCGTATCTGAGCAAAAATTCTATATCATCTTTTGTATAGCGAATGATGGTTTCACGGCTGCGGGTACCGTAGGGCACACGCCCGGTGTCACCAAAATAAATGATGTCCTCACCGGGCAATACCCTTTTAAGCTCCCTCACAGCAGTAAGACCGCCCAATCCGCTGTCAAATACTCCGATAGGGCGATTATCCATAAATTACTCCAATCCGGGATAATAAAAATGCGAAATGCGAAGTTCGAAATGCGAAATTACGGAAGAAATCCTTTGGATTTCTTTTTAATTTGCAAACAAACTCAAATTTTTAAATACTTATATGCATTTTCTGTCCCTTATCCTATAATAAGACTCTCTCCGCTCATTTCCTCGGGCTTTTTAAGTCCCATCATATGAAGAAGTGTGGGCGCAATATCAGCAAGTCTGCCACCCTCACGAAGAGTACAATCATATCCTGCAACAATAAACGGAACAGGATTTGTCGTATGTGCTGTAAATACATCCTTTGTATCGGGGTCAATCATCTGGTCTGCATTTCCGTGGTCAGCAGTAATACATACTCTGCCGCCTCTTGAAACAACTGCATCCACAACCTTTCCCATACATTCGTCAACTGTTTCCACAGCCTTAACCGCACAGTCAAATACACCTGTGTGACCTACCATATCGCAGTTTGCGTAGTTAAGTATAATCACATCATATTCTTCACTTTCAATTCTCTTTAAAACTTCCTCTGTTACTTCGGGTGCACTCATTTCGGGCTGAAGGTCATATGTTGCAACCTTTGGTGAGGGGATAAGCGCACGGTCCTCATTCTTATAGGGTGCCTCCACACCGCCGTTAAAGAAGAACGTCACGTGTGCATATTTCTCCGTTTCCGCAATTCGAAGCTGAGTAAGACCGTTTGCGGCAATATATTCACCAAATGTATTGTTAAGTGACTCAGGCTTAAATGCAACCTCTACATTTGGCATCTTTGCATCGTACTGTGTCATACATACATAGTAAAGCGGGAAAAATCCGCACTTGCGCTCAAATCCGTCAAAATCCTTATCAACAAAGGTACGTGTAATCTCCCTCGCTCTGTCAGGGCGGAAGTTGAAGCAGATAACGCTGTCATTTGCACCGATTGTCGCACCCTCTGTAATAATTGTGGGAACAATGAATTCATCTGTGATGCCATTATCATATGATTTTTGCATAGCATCTGCCGCATCGGGATTTTTCTCCCCTTCTCCGTATACGAGTGCCGTATATGCCTTTTCCACTCTCTCCCAACGGTTATCACGGTCCATTGCGTAATATCTTCCTGAAAGAACGCCTATTTTTCCTACGCCGATTTCTTCCATTTTCTCGGAAAGTGCCTTTACATACTCTATACCGCTTGTCGGGGAAACATCTCTGCCGTCCATAAAGCCGTGAACGTACACCTTCCGGAGTCCGTTTTTCTTTGCAAGCTCCAAAAGACCGTAAAGATGTGTAATATGACTGTGTACACCGCCGTCTGAAAGGAGACCGAAAAGGTGAAGTGCACTGTCATTATCCTTACAGTTTTGGGCGGCTGCCAAAAATGCGTCCTTTTCAAAGAAGTCGCCGTCTTTAATTGATTTTGTAATTCGTGTAAGCTCCTGATACACAATTCTTCCTGCACCGATGTTTGTGTGACCAACCTCACTGTTTCCCATCTGTCCGTCAGGAAGACCTACGTCCATACCGCTTGCATTTATAAGGGTATTGGGACATTCTGAAAGAAGTTTATCCATAACGGGGGTTTTTGCACTGTATACGGCATTTCCCTCCGTATTACTGTTGTAGCCGTAGCCGTCAAGTATCATAAGCATTGTAAGCTTCTTTGTCATTTTGTCTACCGTGCCTTTCTGCCCACTGTATACTGTTCGCCGTGAGCAAGCGAAAAAGTCATTAATGGGGGTGTTTTTACACCCCCATCCTTCGTAAACTCAGGCGTTGCAGATGATAGAAAAGTCATCCGGTTTAAGGCTTGCACCGCCTACAAGACCGCCGTCAATATCACTCATTGCAAAAAGCTCTGCTGCACAGTCCTTATTCACACTGCCACCGTAAAGTATGCGGATATTATCAGCAGTTTCCTTGTCATAAAGAGCTGCAAGGCACTCTCTGATGTCTTTGCAGACCTCGTTTGCCTGCTCGCTCGTTGCAACCTTACCCGTGCCGATTGCCCAGATAGGCTCATACGCAACAACAATCTTTGTTGCATCCTCTTTTGAGATACCTCTGAATGCAATCTTAATCTGACTGCGGATGAAATCAAATGTAATTCCATCTTCACGCTGTTTGAGTGTTTCACCGCAGCAAAGTACGGGTGTAAGCTCATACTTAAGAGCCTGAATGACCTTTGCATTTACAGTATCATCTGTTTCTGCAAAATATTCACGTCTTTCACTGTGACCGATAATTACATACTCTACACCGATTTCCTTAAGCATCTGTGCACTTATTTCTCCGGTGTATGCACCCTTATCCTCAAAATGAAGATTTTGCGCACCGATTTTAATATTACTTCCCTCTGCCGCACGAGCCGCCGCATCAAGGCATACGAACGTGGGGCAAATAAGAACGTCATTCTTACATCCTGCGACCTTGTCTTTAAGTTCATTTATCATAGCCACTGCCTGAGAGGGAGTATTGTTCATTTTCCAGTTTCCTGCAGCAAGAATTTTTCTCATTGTATTTCGTCCTTTCATTTTTAACATCCATAAGAAACAGGGCAACGTGTTGCGATATACTCGCTACGCACGTGCGATATATCAGCTAACGCTGATGCGATATAACCAACTTCGTTTGGTTGCGATATGATATAAATCACGTTGCAAAGCAACATATCGCGCCGTCAGGCATATCGCGCACAAAAAGCATATCGCAAATCTCAAGGAGATTTATATCGTTGCAAAATGCCTAAGGCATTTTGCACTTATCTGTCTGCGAGTGCAGCTATACCCGGAAGCTCCTTACCCTCAAGGAATTCAAGGCTTGCGCCACCGCCTGTTGAAATATGGCTCATCTTATCGCCAAGACCTGCCTGATTAACTGCCGCAACACTGTCACCGCCACCGATAACTGTTGTAGCATCAATATCTGCAAGAACACGTGCAATTGCATTTGTACCCTTTGCAAATGAAGGCATTTCAAACACGCCCATAGGTCCGTTCCATACAACTGTCTTTGCACTCTTAACTGCATCGGAGAAAAGCTCAATAGTCTTAGGTCCAATATCAAGACCCTGCCAGCCTGCCTCAATGTCGCCCTCTGCTACAACCTTGCTTTCTGCGTCGTTATTAAATTCCTTTGCAACAACTGTATCAATGGGAAGGAGAAGCTTATCGCCTGCTTTTTCCATCATTTCCTTTGCATATTCAATATAATCCTTTTCAAGAAGGCTGTCGCCTACTTCCTGACCCTTTGCAGCCATAAAGGTATATGCCATACCGCCACCGATAATAAGCTTGTCAACCTTGTCAAGAAGGTTTTCAATTACGCTGATTTTGCTTGAAACCTTG
>JAZRQT010000088.1:0-1940 GCA_045650105.1 Clostridia bacterium
CCCTATTATTGAGCTGAGGGGCGCTATTCCCGTAGCTTTTGCACTGGGACTGCCCGCACTTCCATCGTTTATAGTTTCATCGCATCAGGCATTTTTGACGGAGGAGGCTCTTTCAAATATTGCCGAGACCACTGTAAAAAATATTACTGGATTTTTCTCTACCGGGCAGTGCCCCAACGAGCTTTGCTACAGACACGGAACTGCAAGTGACTGTAAGGACGGAAAGTGTTTTTAAGCTTTGGGGATGTTGAAAATGTCCAGACCGCAAAAAGGCGGTGTAAAAACGCTACATTTTTTACACCGTCGTTTTCCATTCATAAAATAGACTTATCTCTAATATATTAGGTTGACAAAACGGCATAAATTGTTTAAAATATATTATGTGTAATGATGCACGGAGGTAGTTTATGATAGAAACGGTTAAAAATGCAGTTCATTCTTTTGCAGTTTACCTTGTAGGTCTGGTAGGACTTTCGGAGGCATTTGCAAATTATGTCTATGTACTTATTATTTCAATGCTCCCTATTATTGAGCTGAGGGGCGCTATTCCCGTAGCTTTTGCACTGGGACTGCCCGCACTTCCATCGTTTATAGTTTCAATAGCGGGAAATGTTTTGCCCGTGCCCTTTATACTGTTTCTCATCACTCCCGTTTGCAATTACCTTAAAAAAACACGGCTTTTTTCGTGGCTCCCCCTCTTTCTGGAGCGTAAGGTTGAGAAAAACCGTGAAAAGGTTACTAAATACGCTAATTTCGGCTTATTTTTATTTGTTGCAATTCCGCTTCCAGGAACGGGT
Source organism: Clostridia bacterium (assembly GCA_045650105.1). Lineage (GTDB taxonomy): Bacteria > Bacillota > Clostridia > UMGS1883 > UMGS1883 > UMGS1883. Next base: position 798 of record JAZRQT010000088.1, read on the forward strand.
GCGTGGACGGGTGCACTTATTGCAAGCTTTCTTGATTTTAAATTTAAGGATGCGCTTATTTCAATTATCTGCGGCGTAATTACGGCAGGTATTATTATGGGCATCTTTTCCTACGGATTACTCGGACTTATTTTTTGATAACAAAGGATTATGGAGGACTTACCAATGAATACAAACAAGAAATTTTTTACTTCTGAATCGGTAACGGAGGGGCATCCCGATAAGGTTTGCGACCGTATCTCCGATGCAGTGCTTGACGATATTTTAGCACACGACCCCGAGGCGAGGGTTGCGTGTGAGTGTTGCGTTGCAACGGGACTTGCAATGGTTTTTGGTGAAATAACCACTACACATACCTGCGATATCCGTGCAATTGTAAAAAACACTGTAAAGGATATTGGCTACACCGACCCTGAGATGGGTTTCCACTACAATAATATAGCCGTTTTGAATACACTTAACGAGCAGTCGCCCGACATTGCTATGGGTGTTAACAAATCGCTTGAAACAAAAAACGGTGAGGATGACGGTTTTGAAATCGGTGCAGGCGACCAGGGTATGATGTTCGGCTATGCAACAAATGAAACGGACGAATATCTTCCTGCACCCATATACTACGCACAGAAAATGGCGAAAAAGCTTACAGAAGTTCGCAAGAACGGGAAGTTCGCCTATCTTCGTCCCGACGGAAAAACGCAGGTAACGGTTGAGTATGACGGTGACAAGGTTAAAAGGATTGACACAGTTGTTCTTCCAACTCAACACTCCCCCGAGGTTACTCAGGAGCAAATCCGTCAGGATATGATAGAGCACGTAATTAAGCCCGTGCTTGATAGAAACCTTATTGATGAAGATACAAAATATTTTATTAACCCTACAGGTCGTTTTGTTATAGGCGGACCTCAGGGTGACAGTGGTCTTACGGGAAGAAAGATTATCGTTGATACATACGGCGGATACGCTCCGCACGGCGGCGGTGCTTTCTCAGGAAAAGACCCGACAAAGGTTGACCGCAGTGCCTGCTATATGGCACGCTACATTGCAAAGAACATTGTTGCGGCAGCTCTTGCAGATAAATGTCAGATACAGCTTGCATACGCAATTGGCGTTGCACGCCCCGTTTCGGTAAGAATTGATACATTC
>JAZRQT010000089.1:0-2089 GCA_045650105.1 Clostridia bacterium
AGAGCCGCAGTTTGAAGGACAGACAAAAACAAAGCTCGGAAACAGTGAAATGCGCTCACTTGTAGAAAATATGGTAAAGGAAAAGCTTGCCGATTTTCTTGAGGAAAATCCCGATGTGGGAAGGTCTGTTATAGAAAAGGCTCTTATGGCATCAAGGGCAAGACTTGCCGCAAGAAAAGCGAGAGAAGCGACGAGAAAAACACCTCTCGGCTCTTCTACACTTCCGGGAAAGCTTACCGACTGTATTGTTAAAGACCCCACAAAAACAGAAATTTATATCGTAGAGGGTGATAGTGCAGGCGGCAGTGCCAAGAACGGACGTGACAGTAAGTATCAGGCTATACTTCCGCTTTGGGGTAAGATGCTTAATGTAGAGAAAGCACGTGAGGATAAGGTATACGGAAATGATAAACTTACCCCCGTAATTCAGGCACTTGGCACAGGAATAGGCGGAGAATTCAATATAGAAAAGCTCAGATACGATAAAGTTATTATAATGGCCGATGCCGACGTTGATGGTGCGCATATACAGACACTCCTTTTAACATTCTTCTTTAGATTTATGCGTCAGCTTATAGAAACAGGGCATATATACCTTGCAAAACCGCCGCTTTATAAAGTAAGCAGAGGTAAAAAGAGCGAAGTAGCTTTCAGCGACGAGGAACGTGACAGAATAAGTGAAGAGTTTAAAGGCGGAGATCCCAACGCAAAGGTTGATATAAGCCGCTATAAAGGTCTTGGTGAAATGAATCCTGAGGAGCTTTGGGAAACAACAATGGACCCCAAGAACAGAATTCTTTTAAAGGTTACTCTTGAAGATGCACAGAGAGCTGACGAAATATTCAGTATACTGATGGGTGACGAGGTAGAGCCGAGACGTATTTTCATAGAGGAAAATGCGCAATACGTAACAAATCTTGACGTGTAATAAACCTTTTAGATGAAAGGAAACATAAAAAATGGCTAAACATAAGAAATACGAAGATTCTCATTTTGAAGAATACTTTGATACACAAACCATTGTAAATATTGATATTGAAAAACGTATGAAAGAGGCATTCATCGACTATGCGATGAGTGTTATTGTGAGCCGTGCGCTCCCTGATGTGCGTGACGGTTTAAAGCCCGTTCACAGAAGAATTCTCTATTCAATGTATGAGGAAAATCTTACAAGTGATAAGCCGTTTTTCAAATCGGCAACTACCGTAGGTAACGTAATCGGTAGGTATCATCCGCACGGTGATGCCTCTGTTTATGATGCAATGGTAAGACTTGCGCAGGATTTCTCTATGAGATACCCTCTTATTGACGGTCACGGAAACTTCGGCTCTGTCGATGGTGACCCGCCGGCTGCATACCGTTATACAGAAGCAAGAATGAGCAAGCTTTCAAACGTTCTCCTTGAAAATATTGAAAAGGATACGGTTGATTTTGCACCTAACTTTGACGAAAAAAGAAAAGAGCCTACAATACTTCCTACCAGAATACCCACCCTTCTCGTAAACGGAAGCAGCGGTATCGCAGTAGGTATGGCTACAAATATACCTCCGCATAACCTTACGGAGGTGCTTAACGGTGCAATTGCACAGATTGATAATCCCGACATAACTGTTGAGGAGCTTATGGAGCATATTCAGGGACCTGATTTCCCGACAAGCGCAACAATTATGGGCAGAAGCGGTATAAGAAGTGCGTATAATACCGGTCGTGGAAAAATTATAATCCGTGCAAAGGCAGAAATAGAGGAGCATAAGGACGGTACATCATCAATTATTGTGACAGAGCTTCCATATCAGGTCAATAAAAAGATGCTCGTTGAATCTATTGCAAACCTTGTTAAGGAAAAGAAAATTGAAGGACTTTCTGATATTGATGACCATTCATCAGACCGTGTCGGTATAAGACTTGAAATATTCTTAAAGCGTGACGCAAATGCACAGGTTGTTTTAAATCAGCTTTATAAGTATACAAGACTTCAGGACAGTTTTTCTGTAAATCTTCTTGCAATTCACGACGGAAAGCCTAAAACAATGGGTCTTAAAGAGGTGCTGGCGCACTTTATTACCTTCCAGGAGGAAATTGTTACAAG
>JAZRQT010000090.1:0-2280 GCA_045650105.1 Clostridia bacterium
CAAAATGTTTGTTGAGCCGTTTATAAAGGCAGGGGCGGAGCTTATTACCTTCCACGCTGAATGTGTAGAGGATATGGATGAACTCATTGACTATATTCATTCCTTTGGTGTTAAGGCGGCAGTTGCAATTAAGCCTGCAACAAGTGAGGAAGTGCTTTTCCCCGTTTTACATAAGCTTGATATGGTACTTGTTATGAGTGTTGTTCCGGGCTTTGGCGGACAGAAGTTTATGTGCGAGGTGCTTGACAAAGTAAGAAATATCCGTGCACACAAGGACGGAAAGGATATTGATATACAGATGGACGGCGGTATAAATGCCCAGACTGCTGCACTTGCGGCAGAGGCAGGTGTAAATGTCCTCGTTGCAGGAAGTGCCGTTTTTGCAAAGAAGCCCTACAGCGAAACAATCGGCGCTATCCGTCAGAGTGCAGAGAATGCAGCAAATGGAAAGTAAGGCGCATCTTAGAAAAGAGCTTTTAAAAAGGCGTAAAGGGCTTGTTATTCCTGAACTAAAGATTTCTGACCTGTGCACATTTTCTGAATTTATAAACTCAAAGGTTATATTCTGCTACGTGTCTGCCCACGGCGAGGTGGGAACGCATACATTTATAGAAGAGCTTTTAAAAGAAAAGGACGTTGTCGTACCGTACTGCACAGACAAGTACGGAAATATGATAGCGGTAAAAATAAATTCTACCGCTGACCTTACCGAAGGGAGCTTTGGGATATTGGAGCCAAAAACTCCTATAGAATTTCCAAAGGAAAAGATTGATTTTGCCATAGTTCCTGGAATTGCCTTTGATAAAGAGGGCTTTCGCCTCGGCTACGGGAAGGGGTATTATGACCGTTTTTTAAGCAGTATTTCCCCTTATAAACTTGGTGTATGCCAAAAGGAATTTTACGTAGATACCCTACCACACAATGAATATGACATACAAATGGATGAAGTAATGGTGATATAAAAAATGTGAAATTCGAAATGCGAAGTGCGAAATGTTGGTGGATTTTTAGATATGCAAAAAATCTTTATATTCCGTTTTTCTTTTTCTCATACAAAAAGGAGATGTTTAAAAACTTTGTTTTTAAACATCTCCACTTTTTTATGCTAATTTAGAAAGTGCACCCTCAAGTGCCTTTGCAACCTGGTCAGGACAGCTTGTTCCACGACCATTACAGTTTATGCCCTTAATCTTTTTTATTGCATCGTGTGCGCTCATTCCCTTTAAAAGAGACATTATTCCCTGCAGATTACCGCTGCAGCCGCCAAGAATTGAAATATCCTCTATAATACCGTCGGGAGAAAGCTCCACAACCGTCTTTCGGGAACAAACGCCCTTATTTATATGCTCGTACCTCATACCTTATTTACCTTCTTCGTCTTCTTTATCCTCTTTAGGTGCGTTTTCGTTTTCAATACCGTCAACAAATACATTTACGGTGATATTATCAAGTCCTGCATATGACTCAACTGAGTTTTTAACCTTTTTTTGCAGATTATACGCAATATCGTTGATTTTTACACCAAACTTTACTGTTACGTGTACATCAATGATTGTTGCATCGTCCTTGATTTCAACCTTGATACCCTTTGCAGGTGTTTTCTTGCTGAGTAAATCACCCCAGCCTGATCCTGTTCCAAGACCTGACACACCCTCAACCTCACGGGCAGAAATTGCACTTATACGAATAATAACCTCTTCCGAGATTTTAATGTTACCGTTTTCTGTAGAAATAAAATTTTCAGCCATTTCTTATCCATCCTTTCTTGTGTAGAAAATAACCTATATTTATTTTATCACCAATAAAGTAAATAATCAAGGATTTTCTGTATTTGCTCAGTTCATTTCCATAATCTTTATCTTATCCTGGGGAATTCCGCTCTGTTCTGTCACAATTTCAGAAATTTTTGCGGCATTTGCACTGTCGAGCACCTGCGTTTTTACAACTACATTTGCCATTCCGTTATTTATATAGCACACGGCATCCTCAAACCCCTTTGCACGGAGCAGATTTTCCACAGCCGTTTCCGTTTCCGTATTTTGTGCAAGCTCCAGCACGCTTTGCTGTGCACTCGCCTTTGCGGCAGTGTCGGCACTTTCGTTTGAAATTATGGAGTTGAAGGTTTCTATACTGCGGCTTCTGCCTGCCTCACGGTCAATTCTTGCCTGAGAGAAGAAATCGTCGCCTGATGTTTCCTCGGCTATACCCTCCGAGTCTACGAGCTGTGCCTCCCCTAAGTATTTCTGCCCTGCCTCAGTGTTTGCCTCTTCCTTTCCTGCG
>JAZRQT010000091.1:0-2015 GCA_045650105.1 Clostridia bacterium
TTTTCCCGAAAGCGCATTTGCAAAGCTTTATTCCCTCACTACTGCGGCATCCCTTGGGATTGATATAAAGGATGAGCTTACAACGCTCAGCATTAACCCCTCCGTACTTCACGCAAACTGCTCGGAGTGTGAGCTTTTCTACGATATTCGCTACCCCATTACGGCAAACGGAGAAGAGGTTATTTCTTCAATAAAAGACCACGCCGCTAAAAAAGGACTTCAGGCAGAGATAATCTTCCACGAAAAGCCACTTTATGTTCCAACAGACAGCCACCTTGTATCAACGCTTTCAAAAATTTATACGAAGCATACGGGTGACACCGCAGAGCCAATGGCTATAGGCGGCGGAACATATGCAAAATCGTTTAAAAACTGTATTGCATTTGGTGTGCTTTTCCCCGGGGAGCCTGAGACAATGCACGCCCCGAATGAGTTCTGGGCATTTAGCTCTATAGATAAGAATTTTGACATTATGACAGATGCTATTAAAAGTCTATAAATTCTTAATTTTCCTTTGACTTTTAAGCTATATTATTATATAATAAAGTGTACTCTTATAATGGGTACACTTTATTTGATTGGATGAATGATTTTGGCAGAAAACAATGTGCATATCACGCCGCAGGAGATAGAGCTTCAGCGGCAGACTATAAATTCAATAAAGCGTTCCCTTTCAGGGGAAAAACGCTATGCAATGGTGGAAACGTTTGGTTGTCAGCAGAATGTAAACGATTCGCAAAGAATTGAGGGAATGCTCCTTCAGATGGGCTTTACCCTGACGGACGAAAAAGACCTTGCGGATGTTATTATTTTTAACACCTGTGCTATACGTGAAAACGCACACGCCAAGGTTTACGGAAAATTAGGTGCATTAAAGCACTTAAAGGCTAAAAAGCCATCCCTTATTATCGGTGTTTGCGGATGTATGGTACAGCAACAGCAGATTGCAAAGCGTATTAAATCAAAATACCGTCACGTTGATTTAATTTTCGGCACACACGCACTGTGGAAATTCCCCTCGCTCCTAAATGATGCCTTAGAGCATAGTCAAAAGGTTTTTGACATTTCAGGTGAAGGGTCTATTGCGGAGGGGCTTCCCGTTAATTACGATGGCGGGGCAAGGGCGTTTGTATCAATTATGTACGGATGCAACAACTTTTGCTCCTACTGCATAGTTCCGTATGTCCGTGGACGTGAAAGGAGCCGTAATGAGGCGGACATTCTGAGCGAGATAGAATACCTTTCCAAAAACGGTGTGCGTGAGGTTATGCTTTTGGGGCAAAACGTCAATTCCTACGGAAAAGACCGTGGGGAAACTGATGCTTTTGCAAAGCTTTTGCTGAAGGTTTGCGAGATTTCGGGGATTGAACGCATACGCTTTATGTCAAGCCATCCCAAGGATATTTCACCGCTGCTACTTCATACAATGGCAGCTGAGGAGAAAATCTGTAATCAGCTTCACCTTCCCTTGCAGTCAGGCAGCAACAAGGTGCTTTCTGATATGAACAGAGTTTATACACGTGAAAAATATCTTGAAATCATTGATCTTGCAAAAAAGCTTATGCCTGACATTGCACTGACAACCGATATAATTGTCGGCTTTCCCACGGAAACGCAGGCAGATTTTGAGGACACGCTATCCCTTCTTCGGGAAGTGAAGTTTGACTCTATATTCTCCTTCATATATTCACCACGTGAAGGAACACGTGCGGCACAATTTCCAAATATTTCAACACCTGAGGAAATTGATGCACGGTTTAAGAAACTGCTTGATGTACAAAATAACATCAGCTATGAAAGAAATCTACGGCACGAGGGGAATGTTGAAACTGTCCTTGTATCAGGGCGCAGCAAAACTGACCCCGATATGCTTACCGGCAGAAACTATGCAAACAAAATTGTGAATTTTAAGGGTGATGATTCCCTTATCGGCACATTTGTTAACACAAAAATCACAAAGGCACAGACCTGGATTTTGTATGGAGAACTTGTATAAATTAAAGAAAGAAGGAATA
>JAZRQT010000092.1:0-2724 GCA_045650105.1 Clostridia bacterium
CTTGCAAAGTGGAAAAGAATGGCGCTCTACCGTTACGGGTATGAGCCGGGCGAAGGAATATATACTGATATGAATGCAGTGCGCCGTGATGATAAGATGGATAATCTGCATTCACTTTTCGTTGACCAGTGGGACTGGGAAAAGGTTATAAGCAGAGAAGAGAGAAACGAAGGATTTTTAAAGGATACGGTACGTAAAATCGTAAAGGCGGCGGCAGACACCCAGGATGTTCTTTGTGAGGCGTTTCCTGCTTTGGGCAAGACAATTGAAAGGGAAGTATTCTTTATAACCTCTCAGGAACTTGAGGATATGTACCCCAATCTTACTGATAAGGAAAAAGAGGATGCGATTACAAAAGAACATAAAACAGTTTTCCTGATGCAGATAGGAAAGATTTTAAAAAGTGGAAAACCGCACGACGGACGTGCGCCTGACTACGATGACTGGACACTTAACGGTGATATTTTAGTCTGGAATGACGTTTTAGGCCGCAGTGTGGAGCTTTCGTCAATGGGTATACGTGTTGATAAAAATTCCCTCAGAAGTCAGCTTCAGGAAAAGGATGCACTTGACAGAATGAAGTTTGATTACCATAAAATGATTGATGATGAAACGCTCCCCCTTACAATAGGCGGCGGTATAGGTCAGTCAAGGCTTTGTATGCAGATGCTCCAGAGGGCGCATATAGGCGAGGTACAGGTGTCTGTGTGGTCGGAAGATATGCGTGAAAAGTGTATGGAAAATGGAATATTCCTGCTGTAAAGAGTTTTAAGGATGTAAAAAGAGGTTTTTACATCCTTTTTATTTGTCTTCTTTTATAAAAATAACCAAAAAAGATAAATTAAAAGCAATTCCTTTGTGCAAAATGACGAATAAAAAAATAAATTATTGTGCATCATACGGATATATAAGAATATGAATTTATAGTAAAATTATATTACGGAGGCACTCTTCGTATATTACAAAAACGAAGTAAAAAAGAGGTTAGTTCTACTTCGTGGAAAGGACGGGTATGGCAATGAATGTATTTAGTGGAGAGAACATCAGAAATGTAGTAGTATTAGGACACGGCGGAGTAGGAAAGACGTCGCTTGTTGAAGCGATTTTACATAAAGCCGGCGCATCTGACAGATTCGGCAAAATTGCAGATGGAACTACTGTCAGCGATTATGACGCAGAAGAAATCAAGAGAAAGATTTCTGTAAATCTTTCAATGGCTCCCTGCGTATGGCATACACCGAAAATTCCCGATTCAAAGCTTAACCTTATCGACACACCCGGTTACTTTGACTTTTCGGGTGAGGCTATGGGCGGTCTTCGTGCTGCTGAGAGTGCACTTATAGTTATTAATGCGAAAAACGGTGTTCAGGTTGGTACTGAAAATGCGTGGAAGTATGCGACCGAGCGTTCTATGGCAAAGATGATGTTCATTAATTTTATGGATGATGAAAATGCCGATTTTGACAAGGTGGTTGCACAAATACACGAAAAGTTCGGTGCAGCGGCAGCCGTGTTCAGAGTTCCCATCAAGGACGGAAAAGAAATGAAGGGTTATGTCAACATAGTAAGCGGTAAGGCATACTCTGTTGCAAATGATGTTGAAACTGAAATCCCCATTCCTGAAAATATGAAGGAATCTTACGATAAATACCACGATGCACTTGTTGAGGCGGTTGCCCTGACCAGTGATGAATTACTCGAAAGATATTTTGCAGGCGATACAATTACAGATGATGAAATGCGCTCTGTTCTTAAAGGCAGTGTTAAGCAGGGCCTTGTTGTTCCAGTATACGGCGGATTTTCTGTGGAAAAGACCTTTGCAGTGCGTTCGCTGATGGATGCAATGCTTAAATATTTGCCCTCTCCCGTAGAGGCGGAAACTGTGCCCGCATGTGATGAAGCGGCACCCCTTAGTGCAGTGGTATTTAAAACACTTGCAGATTCCTATGGAAAGATTTCTGTTGTGAGAGTTATGAGCGGCTCCCTAAAGGCTGATTCAACAGTACATAATATAACAAAGGACGTTAATGAAAGAATTGGTAAGCTTTATGTACTGCGTGGCAAAAAGCAGATAGAGGTGCCTGAAATAAAGGCGGGCGATATAGGCACAGTGACAAAGCTTTCATATACACTTACGGGCGATACCCTCGGAAAGCAGGGGGCAGAGGCTCTTGAAGGCGTAGCACTTCCGCCTACGGTTATAAAGATGGCGGTTGTTCCCCAGGCAAAGGGTGACGAGGAAAAGATAAGCGCAGGTCTTAACAAGCTTCGTGAAGAAGACCCGACATTTTCTGTTATTACTAATCAGGAAACAAAGGAAATGGTTATTTCGGGTACGGGTGAGCTTCACCTTGACGTTATTACGAGCAAGCTTAAAACAAAGTTTGGTGTAGCAGTTGAGCTTACAGTACCTAAGATTGCGTACAGAGAAACAATCAGAAAGAGCGTTAAGGTACAGGGCAGACACAAGAAACAGACAGGCGGTCACGGACAGTTTGGTGATGTGTGGATTGAATTCAGCCGCCACGAAGGCAGTGACCTTATTTTCGAGGAAAAGATTGTCGGCGGTGCAGTGCCCAAGAACTATTTCCCCGCAGTTGAAAAGGGGCTTTTGGAATGTATCGGAAAGGGCGTACTGGCAGGTTATCCTGTAGTAGGACTTAAAGCAGTGCTTGTTGACGGCTCATATCACCCTGTAGATTCTTCTGAAATGGCGTTTAAGGT
>JAZRQT010000093.1:0-1997 GCA_045650105.1 Clostridia bacterium
CTTTCAGGCGGAAGAGGCGAGAAAGAGGGTAATCGTACCCTTAACCGTGCAACACATACACTGCGTCAGCCCGGTTCAACGATAAAGCCCCTTTCCGTATATGCACCTGCGGTTGAATACGGTCTTGTTACACCGTCATCAATCGTAAATGATTCTCCCGTTAAATTTGGCGACTGGGCACCCAGAAACGATGACCGTAGCTTTAAGGGTAGAATTACTGTTGCGGCGGCACTTCGTGGCTCACGCAATGTGCCTGCGGTAAAGATTTGCAACTATCTTACTCCTGATGCATCATTTGATTTTGTGAAGAATAATCTTCATATTTCAACACTTGTGAAAAACCGTGAAAAGAATGGACAGGTATTCTCTGACGTGGCTCTTGCACCAATTGCGCTGGGCGGTCTTACAGACGGTGTGAGCGTTCTCGAAATGTGTGCAGCGTATTGTACTTTCCCCAATGGCGGTAAATATATTAAGCCGTCGCTTTATACAAAGGTTGTTGATTCTGACGGCAAGGTTATTTTGGAACATACGGCGAAGGAACAGATTGCTATGAGTGAAACTACGGCGGAGTCTGTGATTTCAATGCTTACAGATGCGGTAAACGGCGGTACAGGTACTGCGGCAAGGCTTAGCGGAATGCGTGTTGCAGGTAAAACGGGTACAACCTCCAGCAATAACGACAGATGGTTTGTAGGCTTTACCCCGTATTATGTTGGTGCGGTATGGTTTGGATATGACGAGCCTGCAACACTCAGGGGATTTTCACCAAACCCTGCAGCGGTAGCATGGAGAAAGGTTATGGCACCCATTCACGAGGGCCTTGAAAATAAGAAATTCCTTGCAAATGAAGAAAAGGGAACATACAGTGTAATGCTTTGTGCTGAAAGCAAGATGCGGGCAACGCCGTCCTGCCGTAAGCTTACAAGTAAGAGATATAAGAAGAGTGAAATTCCGACAAAGCTTTGTACGGAACATCCGTATGAATTTAATGAAAATGACCTGCTTGAGGGCAGTGCAGAGGTTGTAGAAAAGAATGAGCAGGTTGAGGGCGTTATTGAAATCACTCCCGAGGGAGAGGGTGTTTTGCCCGACACACCAAATTCCTCTGTAACAGAGCCTGCCGAGCCTTCCGTAACACCTGCCCCGGTGACCCCTTCACAGCCTGCACCCTCCCAGGGAAATGCAGGGCTGGATTTAGGGATATAACGGAGGTATGGAACAATGGAATTTAATGAATATATGATAAAAAGGAATAAAGGGGCAAAGGAAATTTTGCTTTCAGTGCTGCTCTATTTTGCGGCAACGGTGGTTGCATTTATACTGCTTGTTATGTTTTTAGGTAAGGCAGGCGGTTTTGGCGGAATTCTGATGCTTGCAGTAGTTGGCGTTTATTTCGGTGCATTTAAGCTTTCATCAAGAATGAATAAGGAGTTTGAGTATATCATTACGGGTGACAGCCTTGATATTGATGTTATTATGAATGCAACTGCAAGGAAGAGACTTGTAACCTTCAGTGTTGAAGAGCTTGAGGTACTTGCATCTGTTAAGGATACTGCATACAATGCACGCCTTAATGAGCAGTTTGATAAAACCCTTGATGCTACATCAGGACGAAGAGATGCAAACGTATACTTTGCGGTGATTGATAAGAATTCAAAAATACTTCTTAAGTTTGAGCCGACCTATACGATGCTCACAAATCTTAGAAAATATTCCCCGTCTAAAATTCACATTTACGATTAAGCGGATGGAGCAAGCCCCATCCCTACAAAGGATATGATATTATGTTGTTTTTATCATCTGAAATGATAAAAGAGGCAGAAAAGCTTACTATGCAGGAGGTTTCGTCGCTGTATCTTATTGAAAATGCGGCAAATGCCTGCTTTAAAGAGCTTTGTGACTTTAACAGTGTACGTGTGTACTGTGGCAAGGGAAATAACGGCAGTGACGGTTACGCCACTGCCCTTCTTTTGAAAAAAAGCGGTAAACACGTG
>JAZRQT010000094.1:0-1631 GCA_045650105.1 Clostridia bacterium
AATATGTACTTTCCAAGCAATTACTCAGAAGCGGAACAAGCATAGGTGCTAATGTTTCCGAGGCGCAACGAGGACAGACAAAAGCTGACTTTAATGCAAAAATGAACATTGCTCTTAAAGAGGAAAATGAATCTTTTTATTGGCTGCGTCTTCTGCACGAAACAGAGTATTTGACAGATAAAGAATTTGAAAGTATGGAAGCCGACATCAAAGAGCTCATTTCCATTTTGGTTTCAATAACAAAATCTATGAAAAATAAATCCAATAAATAAGATTTTCGCCAATGCGAAAATCAACCATCACTTCGAACTTCGCATTTCGAATTTCGAATTCAATCCAAAGGGCGGTGAATTTATGTCAGCACTAATTAAATACGTGGAAAAAGGCTCTATTGCCGAGGAATTAGGTCTTGAGCCGGGTGATACACTGCTTGAAATTAATAGCACCGAAATTAAGGACGTGCTTGACTACTGCTTCCTCATAAATGATGAATTTATCACACTCAGTGTGCTTACAAAGCAGGGCGAAGAAGTTGAGGTTGAGTTTGAAAAGGATGCATACGAGCCGCTTGGGGTGGAATTTGAAAATTCCCTTATGGATAAGCCGCTCCACTGTACAAATAAGTGCGTATTCTGCTTTATAGATCAGCTTCCCAAAGGTATGCGTGAGAGCCTTTATTTCAAGGATGATGATACACGCCTTTCATTCTTTCAGGGAAATTATGTAACCTTTACGAATTTGAGTGATGATGAAATTGACAGAATTATAAGACTGCGCATAAGTCCTATAAATATTTCTGTGCATACAATGAATCCTGAGTTAAGGGTAAAAATGCTGAAAAATCCAAAGGCGGCAAAGCTTCCCGAAATTATGAAGCGCCTTTGCGATAACGGCATTATAATGAACTGTCAGATAGTTTTATGTCCCGGCTATAACGACGGAAAAGAGCTTTCCTATACGATAGAAAAGCTTTATAAGATGCGCGAATGTGTAAAAAGTGTTTCCGTTGTTCCGATTGGCTTAACCAAGCATCGTGAGGGGCTTTGCCCTATGACAGCGGTGGACTCTGATAAAGCAAAGGAGCTTATTACAGAAATTGAAAAGTGGCAGAAAAAAGCAAAAGAGAAAACAGGCACAGGCTTTGTCTATGCATCGGATGAAATTTATCTCAAGGCAGGCGTTCCTATCCCCGAAAGCAAGGCTTATTACGGCTTTCCGCAGATTGAAAACGGCGTTGGTATGATTGCATCACTTCGGGAGGAACTTACTGATGCATTAAAATCCTCCCCTGCTATGAAAAGTAACCGCACCGTAACCCTCGTAACGGGGGCAGCGGTACATAGTACAATGTGCGATTTTGCAGCGGATATAATGAAAAAATACCCTCGTTTAAAAATAAATGTAGAGAAAATCATTAACAACTTTTTTGGGGAGCAGATTACTGTGTCGGGGCTTTTATGCGGATGCGATATTATAGAGCAGTTACGTGGAAAAAATCTCGGCGATAATCTGATTATTACAAAAAATATGCTCCGTGACGGTGAAAACGTGCTTTTGGACGATGTTACCACGGAGGATATAGAAAGAAGTCGGAGGCCAAGCGGTCTTAGGAAGACAAATAAGGCAGTCAA
>JAZRQT010000095.1:0-5532 GCA_045650105.1 Clostridia bacterium
AACCACGCAGATGCAATGCTTAAAAAAATACACGGTACATCAAAGCATATCATAGAAGATACTAAACCAAAAAAAGAAGATGTAAAAGAGCCAAAGGACGAAATAGAGCTTCTTCGTGAAAAACTGGCATCTGCCATAGCAGAAGAAAATTTTGAAGAGGCGGCATCGCTTCGTGATACTATCCGTGAAAAGGAGGGCAAGTAAAATGAATAAACCTATCGGAAATGAAAATGATATTGCCGTAACTACGAGAATACGCCTTGCCCGAAATGTAAAAGGTATTCCCTATCCTAAAAGAATGGGGGAAGCGGCGGCAAGAAAGCTTACAGAGGATGTGTGGGAGGCTTTTGATAATTCTCCGCTTAAAAGCGAGCTTAAAATCTATGATATGAATAAAATCTCGGATTTGGAGAAAAAAGCCCTCGTTGAAAAGCATCTTATAAGTGCAGAGCTTTGTGTTTCAAAGGTGCCGTCTGTGGCAATAATAAGTAAAGACGAAAAAATCTCCATAATGGTAAACGAAGAAGACCATATAAGAATTCAGGTGTTTGAGCAGGGGCTTGAGGCAGAGAGTGCGTACGACATAGCAAAAAAGATAGAAACACTGCTTTCTGAAAAACTCCGGTTTGATTATGACAGTGAATTTGGCTATCTTACAAGCTGTCCTACAAATGCGGGAACGGGCCTGCGAGCATCTGTGATGCTTCACCTTCCTGCGATAAGTGCGGCGCACAGAATAAATCCGCTTTTAAAATGGGCGGCAAATCTCGGAATGACGGTTCGCGGACTTTACGGAGAAGGCTCAAAGGCGAGTGGAGCGCTTTTCCAGCTTTCCAACCAGATAACCCTCGGCACGAGTGAAAAGGATATTATTTCACGTTTTACGGCGGCATCGTGCAGTCTTATAAGCGAGGAACGCAGAATCTGTGCAGAGCTTTTTGAAAACAATTACTGCGAGCTTACCGACAAAAGCCTCAGAAGTCTGGGTATTATAAAAAACGCATATATGATTTCGAGCAGCGAGGCACTAAGCCTTGTTTCAAACGTCTGTATGGGTGCAAATGCAGGAATAATAAAAAATATTGATGCGCCTAAGCTTCGCAGTGCACTCTTTTCATCAATGCCTGCGCTGATGAGCCTTACAATGAATGATAAAGGAGCGCAGGAGCGTGATATAAAGCGTGCGCAGATATTGCAGGAGGCATTAAAATAGAGAGGAGAAGAACATATGAGTATAGAAAACAGATTTACACAAAAAGCACAGCGTGCGATAGCGCTTTCTCAGGAATGTGCTCAGGGCACAGGCTGTAATTATATAGGAACGGAGCATCTTCTCTGGGGACTTTTGGAGGAGGGAAGCGGTTTCGCCGCAAAATATCTGTCCTCACTTGGGATGACGCCCCAAAATCTTAAAGAAAAAATTGAAAAATATAATACAGACATCTCTTCGCCGGGAAATTTTGCAGGCTTTACGCCAAGAACGAACAGATGCCTGCAAAACAGCGTGACGGAGGCGCATAAGCACTCAAGCTCCTATATAGGAACAGAGCACATACTTCTTGCTCTTTCAAGGGAGCGTGACAGTGTTGCATTCCGTATCCTTATGTCCTACGGAGCGCCGCAAAACCTTTATGAGGAGCTTTCACGTCAGCTTGCAGAAGATGTTCCCGAGAGCGAAAAGGGGAAGAATAAACAAGGGGCAGATACACCCACCTTAAATCAGTTCGGGCGTGACCTCACACAGCTTGCAAAAAGCGGAAAGTTTGACCCCGTAATAGGCAGAGAAAAGGAAATTGAGCGTGTAATACAAATCCTCTCAAGAAGAACGAAAAATAACCCCGTTCTTTTGGGCGAGCCGGGTGTGGGAAAAACTGCCGTTGCAGAAGGTCTTGCACAGGAGATTGCCGCAGGAAATGTGCCCGAGCTTTTAAAAGGCAAGAGGGTTTTCTCCCTTGACCTTTCAAGTGTGATTGCAGGGGCAAAATACCGTGGTGAGTTTGAAGAACGCCTCAAAAAGGCAATGGAGGAAATAATTAAAGCGGGAAACATAATCCTTTTTGTTGATGAAATGCATACTATAATAGGGGCGGGTGCGGCAGAAGGTGCAATAGACGCATCAAACATATTAAAGCCGTCACTCGCACGTGGGGAGCTTCAGCTTATAGGAGCAACAACCCTAAATGAATACAGAAAGTATGTAGAAAAGGATGCCGCACTTGAAAGAAGATTTCAGAGCGTAATGGTTGGGGAGCCGACAGTAGAAGAAACGGTGCAAATCCTTAAAGGAATTCGTGAAAAATATGAGGCACACCACGGCGTAAAAATATCAGACGGTGCAATTGAGGCGGCGGCAAAGCTCAGCAGCCGATATATAACAGACCGTTTTCTGCCTGACAAGGCAATCGACCTTGTTGATGAGGCGTGCAGCCGTGTAAGGCTGGGTGCACTTACGCTGCCTCCCGACATAAAAGAGCTTGAAAAAGAAATTGAGACAGTGAAAAATGAAAAGAAAGAGGCAATAAATACACAGGATTTTGAAAAAGCGGCAGTTCTCAGAGATAAGGAAAAAGAGCTTAATGAGTCAATTTCCAAAATGCGTGAGGAATGGAAAAACACCAGTGCGCAGAGCGCCGGTGAAATAGGCGAAGAAGAAATTGCCGAGGTTATTTCGGCGTGGACAAAAATCCCCGTAAAGAAGCTTGCCCGTGAGGAGTCGGAAAGACTTAAAAATCTGGAGGAAGTGCTTCATGAGCGTGTAATAGGTCAAAACGAGGCGGTAACAGCCGTTTCAAGGGCAATCCGCAGAGGCAGAGTCGGTCTTAAAGACCCAAAAAGACCAATCGGCTCGTTTATATTCCTCGGCCCTACGGGTGTAGGAAAAACGGAGCTGAGTAAAGCTCTTAGTGAAGCACTCTTTGGTGATGAAGATTCACTTATAAGAATTGATATGTCAGAATATATGGAAAAACACTCCGTATCAAAGATGGTTGGCTCCCCTCCCGGATATGTTGGGTTTGAAGAGGGCGGACAGCTCACTGAAAAAGTAAGGCGTAAGCCCTACAGTGTAATTCTATTTGACGAAATTGAAAAGGCGCATCCTGACGTTTTCAATATTCTTTTGCAAATTCTTGATGACGGTCAGCTTACGGACAGCCAGGGACGGCGTGTGGATTTCAAAAACTGCGTTATAATTATGACGAGTAATGTCGGTGCAAGAAGTATATCAGAGCCTAAATCACTTGGTTTTGCATCAGAAGCGCCCGATATAGAAAGTGCAAATAAGAAGATAAGAAGTAATGTAACCGATGAGCTTAAAAAAATGTTCAGACCTGAATTTCTTAACCGTGTTGATGACATAATTGTATTTTCACAGCTTAGCGAGGAAGAAATCGGAAAAATCGCCCTTGTAATGCTTGAGGGACTTAAAAAGAGGCTGTCCTCAAACGGCATAGAGGTAAGCTTTGATGAAAGTGCCGTAAAGATACTTGCAAAGGAGGGCTTTGACCCGATATACGGTGCACGTCCTCTCCGCCGTGCAATTACAAGCAAGGTGGAGGACCTTTTTGCAGGAGAGATGCTTGACGGAAAAGTTCAAAGCGGTGACAGTGTAACTGTAAAGGAAGAGAACGGGGAAATTGTAATAGAAAAAATGTAATTAATCTTACAAAACGGCAATCTTTTCTCAAAAAAAAATAAAAAAAGTCGGAAAATATGCTTTCAGCGATAAAAAAATACTTGAAATCAAAATAAAAGTGTAGTATTATGACGTAGATAGGCAAAAATAAAATATAATACTTCAATTGCTATTCATAGGAGGAATAGAAGATGGCTGAAATTAAAAAGGTTGCTATAATGACAGGTGGCGGAGACTGCCCCAGTCTTAATGCCGTAGTCCGTGCCGTTACAACTACTGCTATAGTAAAGTACGGTTTAGAGGTTGTGGGTATCAGAAGAGGTTATCACGGTCTTTATCACAAGGATTTTATATCTCTCACACTTGACAATGTTCAGGAAATTATCGGTGAGGGCGGTTCAATTCTTAAAAGCTCCAATAAGGACAACCTTTTCAAGTATCCCGTACGTGACGAGAACGGCGATATTGTAAAGAAAGACGGAAAAATTGTATATGAGGACGTATCACACGTTGGTGTTCAGAACCTCAAGGATGCGGGTATTGATGCTCTCTTTATTCTTGGCGGTGACGGTACACTTACAAGCGGACGTGACTTCTCCCGTCTTGGTGTAAACGTAATAGGTATTCCCAAGACAATAGATAATGACCTTAGCTGTACTGACTATACTTATGGTTTTGATACAGCTATCGGTATTGTAAGTAATTCACTCGACAGACTCAGAACAACTGCAAAGAGCCACGGCAGAATTATGGTTGCAGAGGTTATGGGCAGAGGTGCAGGCTGGCTGACACTTCACGGCGGTATTGCAGGTGCGGCTGATGCTATCCTTATCCCTGAAATTCCTTATGATATCAATAAGGTTGCAGAAAAAATCAAGGCAGACTTTGCAAAGGGTAAGGATTTTGCAATTGTTGCCGTTGCAGAGGGTGCAAAGCCCAAAGACGGCGAGGCTGTTGTTCTCAAGGTTCGTGAGGACAGCCCTGACCCCATCCGTCTTGGTGGAATTGCAAATGTTGTTGCAGACCAGCTCGAGGAGCTTTGCGGTAACGAGGCGAGAGCTACTATCCTCGGACACGTACAGCGTGGCGGCAGCACATCAGGTCATGACAGAGTGCTTTCTTCACGTTACGGCTATGCTGCAGTTGAGCTTGCAATGCAGGGCAAATTCGGTAATATGGTTGTTCTTAAGGGCGATAAGATGGGTTACGAATCTCTTGAAGATGTTATCGGACAGCAGACAAAGCAAGTTGATCCTGATGGTGAGCTTATTAAAATGGCAAAGGCATTAGGCATCAGTTTTGGTGATTAAAAGAGGGACATCAGCAAAATGCGCCCAGCGCGCAAGGGTATAAAAGTTTAAATACCTGTGTGCGGAAAAGAGCTTTTAATACGTTTAATGTAGAAATCCGCAGATTGCTGCGGATTTCTTTTAATTACCCCTTGCGCTACGAACGAACTGAGCCTCTCGTAGTATCTATATACAACTTCGGTCTCAGTTCGTCCGTTGTGCATCATTTTTCTTTAGTCCCTATAATAAAGAGGTGGTTTTATGACAATACGTGAGCAAACTGAAAAAATAGAGCGTGAAACACTATCCCCGTATGCGATGCTTTCAGAGAATACCAAGGGGAGGAAAGAACCGTGTGAGTTATGCGATATACGTACAGAGTTTCAGCGTGACAGAGATAAAATAATTCACTCAAAGGCATTTCGCCGCTTAAAGCATAAAACACAGGTTTTTATCACGCCCGAGGGGGACCACTACAGAACACGTCTTACACATACGCTTGAGGTTTCGCAGATTGCACGTACAATTGTGCGTTCGCTTCGTCTTAACGAAGATTTGGCGGAGGCAATGGCGATGGGACACGATTTAGGTCATACGCCGTTTGGTCAT
>JAZRQT010000096.1:0-3526 GCA_045650105.1 Clostridia bacterium
ACAGCACAGTAGAGCAAAATTCTCTGCGGTTTAGTAAGATACATCAAAATAAGGCTGAGCTTTACCACCTGAAAATCTATAGCACCCAGCGGCGTTACTCTGTAGGAAAGCACAACATTATTTATAAGACCGCATATAAGCCACGGCGCCGCCATAAGCACCACGCCGAATACCCTTCTTTTAAAAAGAAGCGATACTGACAGTGTCAGCATAATTATAAGCGAGTTGTAAAAAAATACCGTCGGGCTTTGTATAGCGTGCAAAACACCCTCTACGATACTGCGACGGCTCAGACATTCAACCGTAAAATTTTCCACAAGACTTAAAATTGCAAAAAATATCAGCGGGTGATTGTCGAGAGCCTTACCCAAAAAAGAAAAAAATTTTTTAATTGCCTTCAAAAAAACACCTTCTTGTTAAAACAAAACCTTTTCATTAGGATTTACATTCCCTGTGCCGCAGCCACTTAAAAGAAAGACTACAACGCAAACGGCAAGTATAAGTAAAACTGCCGCTAAAAGTATTTTCCATACCTTTCTTTTTTTAGGTGCTGCCAAAACCTCCGTCTTTTCAAGAGTTGCTCCGCAGCCGCTGCACTTTTCTTCGTTGTCGGGGTTGATTTTTCCGCATTTGGGACAGAACATATCATATACCACCTTTCAATTTTTTATAGGTACAGAAAGAAAATTCTGTTCCCTCATATTCCATTTTTTCACTCTGTGACTGTAAAACCCAGCTTTCGTCACTGTCTATATCAAAAAAGAATTTGTCACATTCTGCCGTTTTACAAACCTTTGTAACAAGTGCCGTATCGCACTCATCACGAAACATTTCATAAATCTGTGCCCCGCCTATTACATATACGTCATCCGTATCAAATTTCCTTACAAAGCCGAGCACATCCTCCTTCGAATTAAAAACCATTGCCCCTTCACGGCAAAAGCTTTTATCTCTTGATATTACAACATTTATTCTGTTCTTGAGGGGTTTCCCCCCGGGGAAAGAGTCGAGTGTACTGCGCCCCATCACCACAACCTTATTAAGTGTTGTTTCACGAAAGAACTTCATATCAGGCGGGAGAGAGAAAAGAAGGTCTCCGCCTTTCCCGATACCGAAATTCTCACTCACACAGACTATCATTTTCATTAATTATCATCCTTTATATCGCCACAGGTATTTTCTTACCCAAAGTGTGGAAATTATAATTTTCAAAAGAAAAGCTGTCCACAGTAAATTTATAAAAATCGTCTATGGATTTATCTATTTTAAACTGGGGCGCATCATACGGCGTTTTCTCTAGAATTTCCTCCACCAGCGGGATATGTCTGTCATATATATGCGCATCGGCAATAACGTGCACAAGCTCGCCAACCTTCAGTCCGCTTACCTGCGCCATCATATGAACAAGCACTGCATACTGACATACGTTCCAGTTGTTTGCCGTCAGCATATCCTGCGAGCGCTGATTTAAAATTGCATTAAGCGTATCTCCGCTGACATTGAACGTCACCGAATATGCACACGGATAAAGCCCCATCTCACTTAAATCGTGGTGATTATATATATTGGTCATAATTCTTCTGCTCTGCGGATTATGCTTTAAATCATAAAGCACTCTGTCAACCTGGTCAAACTCGCCCTCTTTATACTTATGCTTTATACCGAGCTGATAACCGTATGCCTTTCCGATAGAGCCGTTTTCATCTGCCCACGAATCCCATATATGGCTTGAGAGGTCTTTTATATTATTGCTCTTTTTCTGCCATATCCACAAAAGCTCATCACACGCTGCAGAAAGATTTGTCTTTCTAAGGGTGATTACGGGAAATTCCTTTGATAAATCATATCTGTTGACTATGCAAAATTTTTTCACTGTATGCGCTTTTTTTCCATCCTCCCACACAGGACGGACATCAAGTGCCTCATCACTGTATCCGTGATTTAGTATATCTTCACAGTTTTGTCTGAATACTATATCTGCATAACTCATAGAAGACCCCTCACTTTCATCCATACAATTTTACCATTTTAAAGTCTATAAGTCAAGTAGCATATTTTCACTCAAAAAATCATTAAATCTGTTGAACATTTAAAAAGAATATGTTACAATATGTCTATAATAGCACTCGGAGGTTAATATGCGAAAAAAATTAAAAAAACTTTTTTGCGGTGCGCTTTCTTTTATCCTCGCATCAAACGTATTTTCGTTTTATGTTTTCTCCTATAATGTAGGGGATGTTATAGGTAAAATTCTCAGCACCGACATAGTGACATATATAGAGGGGGTACGTGTTCCCTCCTACAATATTAACGGCAGAACTGCCGTTATTGCACAAAACCTTAACGCTCTGGGAAAAAATATTAATTTCGGCGTCAGCTTTGATGAGGAAACAAGGACTCTCACAATTACCGATACAGATATTTTTATGACAGGGCAGGAGGAGGCTCTTATATACAGCAATACCTCTCTCTCAAAGCCTGTCGGCACACCCGTGGGCGATGTGTATTATACTGACATCACAACAAACTTTAACGGCACTTTTATAGAAAGCTTTAATATAGGCGGTCTTACCTGCGTATATTCAGACGATTTGGCAAAGCTTTGCGGAACATATATCTGGGATGAGGATAACCGAACGGTAAACGTGTATCGAAGCGGCACATATATTCCGTCCGTTACACGTGTTAATTCAGGACGTACTCTTTCTGCCGCAGAAAGCGTTATTTCCCATTCTGATACCTTTAACCGCTGGGGTGAGACGTCAAAATCATACCTTACGCAAAACCCTGACGGCACATTTACCGCCGTGCAGATTGATGAGCATATAAATATAGAAACGTATGACAGTGGATTTAATCATCTTTCCTCCTTTGCGATTAAAAAGGAGCTTCCCCTTGTCGGAACACTTCTTTTTGGCAAAGACTATAACTATATAGCATACGGACAGGAAAATCTGCTTGAGGATAATTCACGGGAAATCATTAAAATCGTAATTTATAATAAGAGCTTTGTGAAAATCAGCGAGGTCAGTGTAAATAACTGTAAAACATCAATTCCGTTTGATGCCTCGGGCGCAAGTATGGCGGAGGATGAAAACTATCTCGTTCTTCATACCTCACGCAGTCAGTATCTTGACGAACTTGGGAGCCGTCCGCAAACACAGCTTACAATTATAGTTGATAAATCAACGTGGACAGTTACAAATGTTCTCGGAAAATTTCAGCATAACCACATAAGCCACGCACTGCAGGAATTTGTTAAAATAGATGAGGGCAGGCTGATTACGGCAAATCTTTCAGACGCCGCACCTATCAGGGGGGCATTTTTGCAGGAGCTTGATTTTTCAGGAAAAATCGTAAATACGCACAGTATTTTCAATGTGGGCGGTGCGTTAGCGGCAAACTGCACGGGAATTATGATTGGCGGACTTGAATGTTCAGAGAGCGGATATCTTGTTCCCATCAGTACAATTGACCATTCACTCGCAACGGGCTACAGCAGTATTAATATCGACGGTATACAAAA
>JAZRQT010000097.1:0-1580 GCA_045650105.1 Clostridia bacterium
ATACTGTGCGAAATAAGTATTATGGTGGTGTTTCCCTCTTTTTTTATCTCTCTTAATCGGGCGAGCAACTTTTCTCTCCCCTGCGGGTCAAGTCCTGCCGCAGGCTCGTCAAGAATAAGTACACCCGGCTCTGTTGCAAGAACACCTGCAATTGCAACACGCCTTTTCTGTCCGCCTGAAAGCTCAAACGGTGATTTTTCAAAAAGCTCCTCCTTAAGGTGGACAAGTGCGGCGCTTTTTCTTACGCACTGATCAATCTCTGCGTCGGAAAGCCCCTTATTTTTAGGCCCGAATGCAATATCACGGTATACCGTTTCCTCAAAAAGCTGATGCTCGGGATACTGAAAAACTATTCCTACACACGCTCTTAAAGCACGTGCCGCTGCCTTGTATTCAGTAAACTCTTCCCCCTGAACATTTATACTGCCCTCTGTAGGGCACACAAGTCCCGCAAGTATCTGGGCAAGGGTTGTTTTTCCACTTCCCGTATGACCTGCTATACCGATAAATTCACCTTTATTTATTTTTAAGCTCACATTCTCGAGTGCAACTGCATCTTCACTGCTGCCCTGGCTGTATGAATATGAAATGTTTTTAAGCTCTATCATACCATTTTATCCTTAGCTTTCAATATTTCCTCCGCACATTCCTCGGGTGTAAGTGCGGTAGTTTTTATGTCTATTCCCGCTTTTTTAAGAGATTGTGCGAGTGCCCACGACTGCGGTACAACAAGTCCGAGGGAAAGAAGCATTTCTTCCCATGCGAAAACTTCTTCGGGTGTGCCGTCAAGCACTGCCTTACCTCTGTCAAAAACAATTACTCTGTCGGCTAATGCCGCCTCATCCATATAGTGCGTGATAAGAATTATCGTAATATTCTTTTCACGGTTTAATTTCATTATTGTGTCAATGACCTCTTTTCTTCCCTTCGGGTCAAGCATCGCCGTCGGTTCATCAAGAATAATGCACCGTGGCTGCATTGCAAGAATTCCTGCAATTGCAACACGCTGTTTTTGCCCGCCTGAAAGAAGATGTGGGGCACGCTTTCTGTAATCATACATATTTACGGCAATGAGGGCATCCTTTACACGTCTGTGCATTTCTTCCCATTCCACCCCAATGTTTTCAAGACCGAACGCAACGTCCTCCTCGACAATGGTAGCCACAATCTGGTTATCGGGATTTTGGAAAACCATACCTGCTGACTTTCTTAGCTCGTATAGCTTTTTTTCGTCCATTGTGTCAATGCCGCATACGCTTATGCTTCCCCCCGACGGAAGAAGAATGGCATTTATATGCTTTGCAAATGTACTCTTACCACTGCCGTTATGCCCGATTATTGCGGTAAAGCTGCCCTCTTCAATATTAAGATTAAGTCCGCCTAAAACTACCCTTTCTTTTTCATCGCTTGTGTAAGAAAAAGAAAGTCCGTTTGCCTCAATTATGCTCATGTAGCCATCCCCAAAAAAACTATTTCTCCCATCTTCCGGTAGCGCCGCACGGCAGTACCATTGAAGATGCTGTTATCTTTAGTCCTATTTCACTCGATTCTATCTTTCCCTCGGGCAGACACATCTGCAT
>JAZRQT010000098.1:0-2873 GCA_045650105.1 Clostridia bacterium
ACATCAACTGTTACAATACAGAAATAATCATAATTTTTGTCCCCTGCATATAATAAGTAGCAGGGAGGATGATATTATGAAGGATTTAACCAAATTCTTTCTCGGTGCAAATTCACATATTAATTTTGTTTCTTACTTTAAGCAACTGCAGGAGCAATCTGACTCTATGCAGTTGCTTATTTTAAAGGGCGGACCGGGCAGCGGTAAATCCTCGCTTATGAAAAGGGTGATTAAATATGCCCTTCTTCATAATCACGAGGTTGAGATAATTCCCTGCGCCTCCGACCCCAGTTCTATTGATGCCTTTATTGACAAAACGGCTGATTTTGCTATGATGGACGGAACAGCACCTCATACAGAGGACCCGTCGCTTCCGGGGGCAAATCATCACATCTTATATACGGGCGATTTGTGGGACACGGCATATCTTCGGCAATACGGCAGTAAAATCAAAGGCTTAAACGGCAGAATAGGCGACTATCATAAAGGGGCCTGTTGCTATATTAAGGCGGCAAGTGCCCTTTTGTATGAAAACCTTTTGTATAGTAAGAAATATATAAATAAGAGTGCAATTGCTTCTTTTGCAAACGAAATTTGCAAACCCTTTTCAAAAGGAAACTATGCGGATGAAAAAGTGCGTCTTTTGAGTGCCGTTTCCGTGGGTGAGATAAAATATTTTAAAGAAACACTGCCCCTTCTTGCCGATAAAATATTTGTTATTGAAGATGAGTTTGGCGGTGCGGCAGATTTTCTGATAAAAAATATAAAGCACACAGCAGAGTGCAACGGCACACAAATTATAAGCTGTCCCTGCTCAATAATGCCCGAAAAAACAGACCACATAATTATCCCTGACGCCAAAGTCGCCGTTGTAACGCAAAACAGATTTCTTCCCGTTGATTTTGGAGAGAAAAAGAGTGCGGAAGAATTTTACCGTAAAATGCCTGACTGCGCACTCCTTGAGGAACGGCAATCAGATGCACAAAATCTCCTTGGGAAGGCATGCACCCTTGTAAAAGAGGCAAAGCTTCTCCACGATGACCTTGAGGATATTTATAAGAACGCAATGGATTTTTCAGGAATGGACGGCTTTTTTGAGGACATTATTAAAAAGTTTTATTGATGTAAATTAATTTTAAATGAAAAACATTGACTTTTTTCCCCATTCATTGTAAAATGTAATGGTATGATAGGATAAAATCCTGACAGCGGAGGGATAAAATGAGAAATAAAATCAGTAAGCAGGAAAAGGAAAGACTTGACAATAAAATTGTTTTCTTTTCCTCTGTTACATTTTTATATGCGTTGCTTCTTCTGTTTATTCAGAGGATGTCAGCAAACTCAATGACAGTTAACGGCGCACTTGCCTTTATAGAAATTCTCAGATGGGTTGCCCTTGGCGGTGCGATGCTTTGCGCTGCGTGGAGTGCTTATAAGGAGAAGAAGGGATTTTTCCTTTACTGCGCAATGTGCATCTATGTATTTTTCAGCACCACAGTAATCCGCTACTGTACAAGTCGTGGAAGTGTAAGACCGTATCTTATTAACTACGGCGCACTTGCAGTGGTGTTTGTTATGGCACAGATTTACTATGCACTTAAAATTCGTGGTAAATTTGAAAACAAGGTTGTTCGCGGACTTTTCCTCGGTGCATCAGCATTACTTATTGCTCTTTTTGCCGCAGTAAGTATTTACCACCGTTTCTGATAGAATATAATATTTGAATAAAAAAATCGCAGTGGCTTCACTGCGATTTTTTTATCGTATAGGTATTTGCGTAAATTTAAGACGCATGAAACTATGTTTGCATATAGTCTGAGTGCGACATGAGTGCAGGCTCAGCCTGCTTTTTATTCAAATATTCCTGTTGACAAATACCTCTCTCCCGAGTCGGGAAGAAGGACTACAATAGTTTTACCCTCATTTTCTTCCCTTTTTGCAAGCTCTGATGCTGCCCAAAGCGTTGCACCTGACGAAATTCCTACGAGAATACCCTCTTTTCTGGCGAGGGTACGGCTTTCTCTAAAGGCATCTTCCTCTTCTACCGTAATTATCTCGTCATAAATTTTCGTATCAAGAGTATCAGGCACAAACCCTGCACCAATTCCCTGAAGTCCGTGTGCGCCCGCCTCTCCGCCTGAAAGCACGGGGGAATTTTTCGGCTCTACCGCTACAATTTTTATGGCGGGGTTTTTTTCTTTCAGAAATTTTCCCGTTCCGCTTATTGTACCGCCCGTGCCTACACCTGCAACAAAAATATCTATATCTCCCTCAAGGTCTGCCCATATTTCAGGCCCCGTTGTTTCGTAATGCGCCTGAGGATTTGCACTGTTTTCAAACTGTGAGGGAATAAAGCTGTTTTCCTTTTCCTTTGCAAGCTCCTTTGCCTTTTCAATAGCGCCGTTCATACCCTTTTTTCCGTCAGTAAGGACTATCTGTGCACCGTATGCGCCGAGAAGGTTTCTGCGCTCCACACTCATTGTTTCAGGCATAGTAAGAATTATTTCATATCCACGGGATGCGCATACTGCGGCAAGACCAATCCCCGTGTTTCCGCTTGTAGGCTCAATTACCACACTGCCCTTTTTCAAAATTCCCGCTTTTTCTGCTTCATCAATCATTTTTACGGCAACTCTGTCCTTGACACTTCCTGCAGGATTGAAAAATTCAAGCTTTGCGATAATTTTTGCATTAAGCTTATTTTCCTTTTCATATTTTAAAAGTTCCATCATCGGAGTTTTTCCCGTAAGCTGTGATATCTCTCTATATATCATTGTGCGCTCCTTTAATATCCTAACTTATCACCGAGGCTGTCATCATCTTCTACCCAGTCACGCTGAACATCAATAATTTCATAGTCATTTTCACTGCGC
>JAZRQT010000099.1:0-2600 GCA_045650105.1 Clostridia bacterium
ATCATTTGCACTTTCAATAAGCTCGTCAATTTCGTCCGTTGATAAATCAAGAATATCGATAAGGTCCTTCACTTTTCCATCTTCCTCTCCTAATATTTGAAAATTCAGCACTTATGCCTTTATCCAGCTTTCATCAGAGGGGTTGTTGCGGAATTTTATAAGACGCTCTTTGTCCTCTTCCTTAATATAATTTTCCTTTGCAGCAACGCAGACAATTGTATCAAAATCTGTAAGGCTGATATTCTTTACATTTGCCGCCTCAAGTCTTTCAAGACCTTTTTTCATTCCGTAAGTAAAGATTGATGCAATACCTAAAACTTCTGCACCTGAGCTTCTGAGGGCTTCAACAACCTCTATAACACTTCCTCCTGTGGAAATAAGGTCCTCAATAACAACAACCTTATCGCCTTTCTTGAGCTTACCCTCAATCTGGTTTTGTCTGCCGTGATCCTTTGCACCGCTGCGCACATAACCCATCGGCATATCAAGAAGATGTGCAGTGATTGCGGCGTGTGCAATACCTGCAGTTGATGTTCCCATAAGCACCTGCGCATCAGGATAATATGTCTTTACAACCTCTGAAAGGCTCTTTTCAACATCACATCTTACCTCGGGTGCGGTAAGTGTAAGGCGGTTGTCACAGTAAATAGGACTTTTAATACCGCTTGCCCATGTAAAAGGCTCATCAGGGCTTAAAAATACGGCTTTAATCTTAAGTAAATCTTTTGCAATAAGTTCTTTCATTATCTTTATCTCCTTTAATCTACAAATTCTTTAACGCATCTTTCATATGCCGCTACGGGGTCATCTGCAGCAGTGATGGGACGGCCTACAACAATATAATCACTGCCCACACTCTTTGCCTTTTCAGGTGTCATAATTCTTACCTGATCATCTGCTGCGGAATCCGCAAAACGGATACCTGGTGTAACGGTTACGAAGTCCTTTCCGCAAACCTCTTTCACACGTGTTGCCTCGTGCGGAGAGCATACTACAACGTCAAGTCCGCTTTCCGCGGCACATTTAGCGTAATGCTCAACAACAGTAGCAAGCGGTGCATCAATAAGCAAATCATTTTTCATACGTTCCTCACTCGTTGATGTGAGCTGTGTAACGGCGATTAAGATGGGGCGTGTTCCGTCCTCACGTGTTAAGCCTTCAATTGCCGCCTTCATCATTTCCTTTGTACCGAATGCGTGAAGATTGGTCATATCAACATCAAGTGAAGAGAGTACCTTCATTGATTTTTTAACTGTGTTTGGAATATCACAAAGCTTCAAATCCAAAAAGATTTTATGTCCTCTTTTCTTAACTTCCTTTACAATTTCGGGACCCTCTGCATAAAAAAGCTCCATACCGATTTTTACGAAAGGCTTTCTTCCCGAAAACTTGTCCAAAAATGTGATGAGTGCATCCTTTGACGCAAAATCACACGCTACTATTACATCCTTACCCATCAGTGTGCACCTCCGATTATACTTTCTAAACTATCAATTTTATATTTTTCCATAACAGCGGGAAGCTCTTCAATAATATTTTTGCACGCATACGGCTCTGTAAGGTTGGCTGCGCCTACCTCTACCGCCGTTGCACCTGCAAGCATCATTTCAATAACATCCTCTGCCGTAGTTATACCGCCCATACCGATAATGGGGATATTAACTGTTTCATATACCTTGTAAACCATTGCAAGTGCTACGGGAAGAATTGCACTGCCCGAAAAGCCGCCTGCCTTATTTGCAAGGATTGGTTTTCTGTCCTTAAGATTTATCCTCATACCCATAAGAGTATTTATCATCGAAATTCCGTCTGCGCCTGCCTCCTCGCACGCCTTTGCAATAGATGCAATGTCGGTAACATTTGGGGAAAGCTTCATATAGACGGGCTTTTTTGTCACGCTTTTAACGGCACGTGTAATTTCTGCCGCACTCTCAGGGCTTGTACCAAAGCTCATTCCGCCGTGTTTTACGTTTGGACAGCTTATATTAACCTCTAAAATTCCAACCTCGTCCTGCTTGTCCATTATCTCGCAGGTATAAACATAGTCCTCAAGAGAAAATCCGCTTACATTTGCCAGAACCTTTTTAGAAAAACACTTGCGAAGCTTCGGAAGCTCCTCTTCTACAACCTTTTCTACACCGGGGTTTTGAAGTCCCACGGAATTTAGCATACCGCTACTGCACTCTGCAATTCTGGGAAGCGGATTTCCGTATCTTGGGTCTTTTGTTGTACCTTTGATAGAAATACTTCCCAGAATATTTATATCGTAATATTCACTAAATTCATATCCAAACCCGAACGTACCGCTTGCAGGTATGATGGGGTTATCAAGCTTTAATCCTGACAGATTTACGCCTAATTTTGCCATTTTATTTCCTCCTTTTCAAGAACGGGACCTTCCTTACAGATACGCTTGTTGCCCGTAATTGTTTCGCACGTGCATCCCATACAAGCACCAAAACCGCATCCCATACGTGCCTCAAAGCTCATCTGTCCGCTTGTAGAGGTTGTGTTATAAACCGCCTTGAGCATTGGTTCAGGGCCGCAAGTGAAGAAATATGTGTAGGAAATATCTTTAAATGCATCAGTTACAAAGCCTT
>JAZRQT010000100.1:0-3020 GCA_045650105.1 Clostridia bacterium
CTCTTTTCTTGACCTTTTATAAGATATGATGTATAATTATACAGAATATGAGTTTATAGAAAATGCAGAGGTGATTTTATTTGAATAAAATTGCACTGATTATCAATTATGATAAAGAAAATGCGTACGCTGTTGCGTCAGAGCTTGTGTCCTTTTTAAAGGATAAGGCGGAGGTTTACTGCCCCGACACTTACAAAGAAATTCCGCATGGCGTAACGCCCGTAAGTGAGGAAACGCTTTTTTCACTCTGCCGTGTTGTGGCAGTTTTAGGCGGTGACGGAACTATAATTGCTACGGCAAAAAAATGTGCACAGCATAAAAACATTCTGCTTGGAATTAATATTGGGAATCTTGGCTACCTTTCAACCTTTGAAAGCTCTAATCTTTCTCACGCAGCCCGCCTTTTATTAAGTGACGATATTCATTATGATGACAGATATATGCTTTGTGTACGTATCTATTCATCAGGGAAAGAGACTATGTGCTATCACGCACTTAACGAAATTGTCCTCAGCCGTGCTGACGGCTCCCGCCTTGCAGATTTCACAGCATACCATAACGGCAAAACAGTTTGCCATTACCGTGCTGACGGAATTATTGCGTCTACCCCTACGGGCTCTACCGCCTATTCCCTTTCTGCGGGCGGTCCCGTTGTATCACCCGATGCCGATGCGATGCTCCTTACCCCGATTTGTCCGCATATGCTTCGTGCAAGACCGATTGTACTTCCGCCAAAGCTTGTTGAAATCAAATCTGACTGCGATGCTCAGCTTAGCGTTGACGGACAGATTTTCTCAAGTGTCGGCAAGAATGATTATATAACAATTGAAAAATCACAGTATACAGCACGCCTTGTACATAGCGAGGATTTAAGTTTTTACGATATATTACAAAAAAAGTTATGATAGAGGATTAAAATATGAGAAATAAAAGACACGATGCGATACTTTCGCTGATAAATGAAAGAAACATTGAAACTCAGCAGGACCTTACCGTTGCCCTCGGGGAGCTTGGCTTTGACGTAACGCAGGCAACTGTGTCAAGAGATATTAAAGAACTTCGTCTTTTAAAACGCCTTAACAGCGACGGAAGATATGTATATGCGCAAAACGCCACTGCCGCTGATGAGGATATTTCGGATAAAATGTCCATTATCTTTAATAAAAGCGTGGTAAGTGTTGATTTTGCCATCAACACAATAGTTATAAAAACACTTGCAGGTATGGCGCAGGGTGCTGCATCTGCACTTGATGCAATGCATTTTTCGCAGTGTCTCGGCACTATTGCAGGTGACGATACTATCTTTGTTATAACCCGCAGCGAGGAGGCTGCTCAAAAGCTTTGTAAAAAATTTAAAAATATGGTGGATTAATATGCTTATTGGTCTTGATATAGAAAATATAGCAGTTATTGAGCGTGCATCTATCGAGTTTGAAAACGGACTGAACGTAGTAACGGGTGAAACGGGTGCCGGAAAAACACTGCTTATCAATTCTCTTAATATGGTGCTCGGCTCCCGTACTGCAAAGGACCTTATTCGTGAAGGAACCGACTTTGCAAGGGTTAGTGCCGTTTTTTTCTGCAACGGGATTGACAGTGTTCTTGAGGAATATAATATCCCTGCTGATGACGGAAATGTAATTATCTCCCGAAAACTTTACCGTGACGGCAGAAATATATGCCATATTAACTCTATGGCTGTTAATGTGTCACTACTTCGTACTATCGGTGAAAGGCTTGTCGTAATTCACGGTCAGCGTGACAGCGGGGAGCTTATCGACACATCCTCACACATACATTTTCTTGACGAATTTTCCAAAAACAGTGAGCTTTTGGAAGAATATAAATCGCTTTATAAAGACCTTAAGGAAACGGAAAATGCACTAAAAAAGTTAAATGACGATTTTCTCTCGAGACAAAATGAAATAGATTATTTAAAATATCAAACAGCCGAAATTGAAAGTGCCGCCCTTTCCCCTGATGAGGAAGAGGCTCTTCTTGAACGTAAAAAGCTTCTCGAAAATGCAGAGGCTATAAGTCTTCATTCTGAAAAAGCCTACTCTCTTTTATCTACGGGCGGTGCTAAAGACCTTCTTTATGATGCTATGAGGGAGCTTGAACGGCTCTCACTGATTGATGCTGACGCAGAAAGTTATCACAGTAAAGCTACCGACCTTTATTATGAGCTTGAGGAGCTTTCCCGTGATGTGTCCTCTTACCTTTCCCGTATGGACTTTTCTCCGTATGAGCTTAGAGATATTAATGACCGTCTTGACATAATTAACACACTTAAGAGAAAATATAACGGCGAAATATCAGATATTCTTGAGTTTTACAATACAGCCACAACGAGGCTTTCACTCCTCTTATCATACGACGAAAACAAGGCAGAGCTTGAGGAAAAGCATCAGAAGCTTTTAGAAAAAATTGAAGTTGCCGCATCTTCGCTTTCACTTTCACGCCATAAAAGCGGCGAGCTTCTGTCAGAGAGGCTTGTATTCGAGCTTTCACAGCTTGATATGTCAGGTTGCCGTGTGGAATTCTCATTCTCCCCTATCCCGTATGGCGAAAACGGAAATGAGACGGTGGAGCTTTTAATATCAACCGACCCTTTGCAATCGCCAAAACCAATTGCAAAAATAGCATCAGGCGGTGAAATCAGCAGAGTTATGCTTGCAATCAAGTCTGTATTTTCGGACTTTGACAAAATACCCACCCTTCTTTTCGACGAAATTGATACGGGCGTTTCAGGAAGAGCGGCTGAAAAAATTGCAAATAAAATGAAATCACTTTCAAATAACTATCAGCTTATATGTGTTACACATCTTCCCATAATCGCTTCAAGCGGTACGCACCACCTGCTGATAGAAAAGAATATGACAGACAGTGGCTTTAAAACAACTATACGTTCACTTAACCAGGATGAGAGGGTTTACGAAATTGCACGTATAATAAGCGGTGATAATATTAACGATATTTCGCTGAAAAACGCATCGCAGATGCTTGGATTAGCTGAAACG
>JAZRQT010000101.1:0-4483 GCA_045650105.1 Clostridia bacterium
GATATGTTACTATTGATAATAAGCTGTATCTGCTGCTTTTTGACTGCGGCTCAGGTATGGCAGGTAAGATGGTTGAGTATTATATCACGGAATATGAGGGCAGAGATGCCGTAAAATATATTGAAGAATACCGTAATGATACTATGACGATTGACACAACCTCGATAAACGGCTTTGACCCCGTAAGTATGATGTACAGCGCTGTAATTGAGGGAAAGCAGAGAAATATCAGTGTCAGCAGAACTGCATATATTGCGTTTAACCATCAGCCGTACTATGACCCAAATCATATGAAGCCTGACAAAGGTGCGGTAACATTTATCGACCATAACGGGGATGAGGTTTATGATGTTGTGCATATTGAGGAGTTTACAAACACAGTTGCGGACTACTACAGCTCCTATGCAGAGACTATTTTTGACCTTACTGACAGACAGAAGGATATAGACCTTTATGATGCGAAAAACATATTCCTGACAGATACGAAGAATAACTATATTGAGCCTGCTTCTCTTGCAAAAAATACTATTGTAAGTGTTTATAAAAGTGCAGACGGCAAAAAGGTAAGGCTTATTGCATCTGCTGAAAAGATTACAGGCGTACTTCAAAGTATTGATGACGAGGAAAATATAACAATCGGGGATCAGGAATTTAAGCTTTCGCAGGATTTCCGCTCGACAAAGAGTGAGCTTAGACTCGGAAGTGAATACTCCTGCTATCTTGATGCGTATGGTAATATTGCATATATGACAACGCAGACGGGTATTATGGCATATCTTATCAAGGCAGGAACAAAGGGCACAATTTCAAAAAAGGTGCAGATGCAGGTAATTGATGAGGAGAAGAAGGAATTAACAGTATACGACGTTGCTGAAAAGGTAAGGTACAGAAATGGAAATGTAAATGAGAGAATCAAGGCGACAGACCTCCTTGCTGCATCAAGACTTGACAGCGGCGATAATTTCAAGCATACGATGTGCCTCCTGGAGTTTAATGCCGATGGCGAAATTTCCTCCATCACAATAGCTATGGACATTCCAACGTATGATGATGTTTTCACAGCTCCCGAGTATCCGCTCTACAAGCTTTCATATCTTATTGACCAGAGACCTGCAGGTACAGGAGGTACAGCTAATGCTACCTTTGAATACAAGGACGCAGGAGACCACTACAACAGATGGCTTGTTGTGGCAAGCGGTGCAAAAACCTTCTATCTTCCTGAGCTTGATGA
Source organism: Clostridia bacterium (assembly GCA_045650105.1). Classification (GTDB taxonomy): domain Bacteria; phylum Bacillota; class Clostridia; order UMGS1883; family UMGS1883; genus UMGS1883. The sequence goes on from JAZRQT010000101.1 coordinate 1,232, forward strand.
GAATGATAGTACTAAATTTGCAGCAGGCTATGACGAAGAATCAATATCGGTAAAAACAGAAACATTATCAAATGGATCAAAAGCAACATTTAATGCCCTATATACAACGGACCTAAATGATGTAACGGTTCGTTATATGCTCAAATATGCGAAAGCATCAAATGCACCGAAAATTGGCAATCAACCTTCTCTTGTAACAAGTATTGTGGGATGCGTACATCCTACGTACGGAGATTGCTACCGTATGACCCTTGAAGGCAGTTCCAAAAAGACACTTTATACAAAAGACCTTTCTGTTATAGAAAAGGAGAATTTCCCGACTACGAAGACGGAAAATAGTGAAACAATTTTTGGAACAGATCTGAGCTTGGTAGATTCTGAAAAAAAACGAGTAGAAACCGGCGATTTGGTTATTTATTCAACTGATGCATCAGGCTGTATATCACAGATTATGCTGTTGTGGGATTCACGCAGTAACCTTAATAACCCTAATGAAGAACGTTTTGGTAATACTACAGTTCAATTCCACTTCCCGTGGTCAGATTCAACTGTTACATCTGCATGGCAAACGAACCTCCCATATGGCGGTATCATAGAGAGAAAGACGGGTAGTGCTCTGGAAATAAGTGTAGATGAAGAAACAACTGCTAAAGATGTTGGCGGCATTAAAGAGACCGAAAAAGCTGGAAGAATACAGCGTATAAACTGGGGTAAGGCAATGACAACATACGTTGTGGAATTTGCAGGCAAAAAGCCGGTTGTAACAACGAATGTATCAGCAAATGAGCTTGTCCCCGGTGACAGAATTGTGCTGACCGGTGCAAACAGTAGCGGACAGTGCTACGTGGCAATAGTTTACAGAAGACAAAGATAACATAAGTTTACAGAAAGAACAGTGATAAGAGGAATGTAAAAAAGCAATGTTAAGAAATGTATAAATCTGACAAATGACTTTTTTTACATTCCTCCTTATTATTTTCGGGGAACATACATTTCCATAATATTTCCGTTTGTATAGAAATTATAAATTCAACATCAGGAAAGGAATGTAACTGCTATGAAAGAATTAACGGCAATTATTATAGGTGCAGGCGCAAGAGGACAGATTTACGCCCACCAGATGAAAGAGCACGGGGGTTTTAAGGTTGTGGGTGTTGCAGACCCTATACCGCTCCAGAGAAACGATATTAAGAATTTGTATAATCTTTCCGAGGAGGCTTGCTTTGACTCATGGGAGGATATTCTTGCACAGCCGAAGATAGCTGACATTGCGGTTATATCAACGGTGGACAAAGAACACTATTTGCCTGCATTGGCGGCAATAGAAAAGGGGTACGACCTGCTCCTTGAAAAGCCCGTTGCGCCGACGGCAAAGGAATGTGCCGATATTAGAAATGCAGCAAAGGAAAAGGGCTGCAAAATCCTTGTATGTCACGTGCTGCGTTACACACCATTCTTTATGAAGATAAAGCAGCTGATTTCAAACGGTGCAATCGGAAAAGTGCTTTCTGTTCATCACTGCGAATGTGTAGGGCACCTTCATTATGCGCACAGCTATGTGCGTGGAAACTTTGGCAATACCGCTGACAGCAGTTGTATGCTCCTTGCAAAATCAAGCCACGATATTGATATTTTACAGTGGCTTGTAGACAGTGAGTGTGAAAAGGTAAGCTCCTTTGGTACTCTTTCACATTTTACAAAGGAAAATGCGCCCCAGGGTGCGCCCGAATACTGTATAGAGGGATGCCCGCACGAAAAAGAATGTCACTACAGTGCATTAAAGGCATATTTTAATCCCGATGAAAAAAGCTGGTTTAAGAGCAAGGAGGCAGGTGCCGCCGCTCTTAAGGTAGAGTGTAATGAGGAAGACGTTAAAAAGGCACTTAGTACAACACAGTTTGGTAAATGTATATATAAGTGTAATAATGACGTTGTTGACCATCAGGTTGTCAATATTGAATTTACAAACGGCGCAGTTGCATCATTTAATATGTCTGCATTTAACCATCACGGAAGATTTATACGTGTTATGGGAACAGAGGGCGAAATTTACGGAGATATTGATGCAGATTTAGTTAAATATTTCAGCTTCAAAACGTGCGAACACGAAATAATTCATCCCGCAAATAAGGCTGTTGACAGTGCAATGAGGGGCGGACACGCAGGTGGCGATAAGGGAATTATCCAGACACTTTACAAATACCTTGTAGAGGGATATGATGGAGAAATGCTTTCCGAGATAGGAATTTCAGTATATAACCACCTTATCACCTTTGCGGCAGAGGAGTCGAGACTCTCGGGCAGAATTGTCAAAATGGATGAATTTACAGCGAAATATTTAAAGTAAGCAAGAAGTTATATTTTTAATAAGTATGTCAGGTGTAAGAATATTATTGCACACTTATTTTATAAAAACTATTTCAGGGAGAGATTGTTGTGTATAAAAAATGGGCAGAAGAAACAATGAAACGTGTTTTAAATAAGCTTGAAAAAACTGCACCGGTAATCGGCGCACGTTTTCCGCATATAACAAAAGGCGCTGAATTTAATGAAGAGGGTATAAGCTGGTGGACAAACGGCTTCTGGCCCGGAATTTTATGGCTTGCATATCAGTATACAAAAAATGAAACCTATGCAGATATTGCAAAAGAAATTGAGGAAAAGCTTGACTTTGTACTTGATGAATTTGACAGGGTAGACCACGATGCAGGCTTTATCTGGCTTCTTTCCGCAGGTGCGAACCATAAGTTTAATAAGGATGAAACGTCACGCCGCCGTGTTTTAAAGGCTGCAAGCTTTCTTGCATCAAGATTTAATCTTAAGGGCAACTTTATCCGTGCTTGGAACGCTGAAAAAGGATGGGCAATTATCGACTGTACGATGAATTTGCCACTCCTTTACCGTGCATCGGCGGAGCTTGATGATCCGAGGTTTAATTACATAGCACACGCACACGCAGAAACTGTTTTAAAACATTTTGTCCGTAATGACGGTTCTGTAAATCACATCGTTTCCTTTGATGCTGATACGGGAGAGTTTTTGTGCTCCTACGGCGGTCAGGGCGCAGCACCTGACAGTGCATGGTCAAGAGGAACTGCGTGGGCACTTTACGGGCTTGCCCTTGCATACAGACATTTAAAGGATGAAAAATTACTTGCAGGCGCAAAAAGAGTTGCGAATTTCTTTATTACAAATCTGCCCCAGGATATGGTTGCGCACTGGGATTTCCGTGTGGAAAGAAAAGAGGATACC
>JAZRQT010000102.1:0-6144 GCA_045650105.1 Clostridia bacterium
AGAGGGTGATGTTATTATTGCACTTCCCTCAAGCGGTGTTCATTCAAACGGATTTTCTCTTGTAAGAAAGGTGTTTGATGTTGAAAATCGTGATATTACCGTTCCCGTTGAGGCTTTAGGCGGAAAGAGTGTGGGCGAAACACTCCTTACCCCTACAAAGATATATGTAAAGCCGATGCTTGCCCTTTTTGATGCTGTTACAGTAAAGGCTGTATCACATATTACGGGCGGCGGCTTCTATGAAAATATTCCCCGCAGTCTTCCTGCAGGTATGGGTGCGAAAATTGAAAAGAGTGCAATCCGTATTCTTCCTATCTTCGACCTTCTTCAGAAAGAGGGCAATATTTCAGAGCGTGATATGTTCAATACATACAATATGGGTGTTGGAATGAGCGTTGTTGTATCTAAGGACGAGGCTCAGAAGGCACTGGAGGTTCTCCGTGCAAACGGTGAGGATGCATATATAATCGGTGAAATCGTTAAGAGCGATGAAAGCGTGATTATATGCTGACAAAAATAGGCGTGCTCGTATCGGGCGGCGGAACAAACCTGCAGGCACTTATTGATGCTCAGAAGGACGGGATAATTAAAAGCGGTGAAATTTCACTTGTAATTTCAAATAATCCCGATGCGTATGCCCTTGAGAGGGCAAAGAACAGCGGCATTAAAACTACCGTTGTGAATAAAAAGGAATGTGCATCACAAGCAGAGTTTGAACAAAAGCTTGTAGATGTTCTGACAGAAAATAAAATTGACCTTATAATACTTGCAGGGTTTATGTGCATATTAAGCGAAAACTTTACATCACGCTACCCCAAAAGAATTATAAATGTGCATCCGTCATTAATTCCGTCTTTTTGCGGTAAGGGATTTTACGGACTTCGTGTGCATGAGGCGGCGCTTAGCTATGGTGTTAAGGTTACGGGTGCAACGGTGCATTTTGTAAATGAAATTCCCGACGGCGGAGAAATAATACTGCAAAAGGCAGTTGAAATCCAGGAGGGGGATACCCCCGAAACCCTTCAAAAAAGAGTTATGGAAAATGCTGAATGGAAGATACTTCCCCGAGCGGCAGAAATTGTCAGCAAAAAGATTGCAAAGGAAGGAAAATAATAATGTACGTATACGAAACAAAAACTATCGCTGAAAGAATAAAGGGTAATTCCTATGTTGGAAGAGGTATTATTGCAGGAAAATCTGCTGACGGTAAAAAAGCGGTAACTGCATACTTTATTATGGGAAGAAGTGAAAATTCCCGTAACAGAATTTTTGAGGAGACAGAAGATGGCATCATAATTTACCCCTTTGATGCAAGCAAGGTTGAGGACCCCTCTCTTATCATTTATTCTCCTATCAGAAAAATTGATAACAAGCTTATCGTAACAAACGGTGACCAGACCGATACAATTTATAACTTTATAAAGCAGGGCAAGAATTTTATTCAGGCACTTAATACAAGAGGGTTTGAGCCTGATGCCCCCAACTTTACCCCCAGAATAAGCTGTATGCTGACCTTTGATAAGGGCGATTTCTCTTATGATATGAATATATTAAAGAGTGCCGACGCAGAAGGTAGTGCGTGCGCAAGATACAATTTCTCGTATCCGTCACTTAATGGTGTAGGTCACTTTATCCATACATATGTATGCGACGGAAACCCCATCCCGACATTTCATGGTGAGCCGGAGAGAATTTCAATTCCCGATGATATTGATGCATTTACAAAGGAAATCTGGGAAAATCTTGACGAGCAGAATAAGATTTCAATATACGTAAGATATATTGACCTTGAAAGCGGAGAGTGTGAAAACCGTCTTATAAACAAAAACAAATAATCTGTATATTTAGAAAGGGTGGTCATACAAATGAAAGAATTTGAACTTAAATACGGCTGTAACCCAAATCAGAAGCCGTCAAAAATATTTATGCACGATGGCACCGAGCTTCCTATAGAAATACTTAACGGAAGACCGGGATATATAAACTTCCTTGATGCTCTTAACAGCTGGCAGCTTGTAAAAGAGCTTAAAGAGGCTCTTGGAATGTGTGCTGCTACATCATTCAAACACGTAAGCCCCACATCTGCCGCAGTTGGCGTAAAGATGGATGAAAAGCTTAAAAAGGCGTGCTTTGTTGACGATGTTGAAGGACTTGACGAGTCACCGCTCGCAACTGCATATGCAAGGGCGAGAGGTACTGACCGTATGAGCTCCTTTGGTGACTGGATTGCCCTTTCAGATAAGTGTGATGCTACGTGTGCACGTCTTATCGCACGTGAGGTTTCTGACGGTGTAATTGCACCTGATTATGATGATGAGGCTCTCGAAATCCTTAAGTCAAAGAGAAAGGGTACATACAATATTGTAAAGATTGACCCTTCATATGTTCCTGACTTAGTTGAGCGTAAGCAGGTTTACGGCATTACGTTTGAGCAGGGCAGAAATAATTTCGAAATTAACCGTGCCCTTTTAGAGGATATTGTTACAGATAACAAAAATCTTCCCGAGGATGCAAAGCGTGACCTTATAATTGCGCTTATTACACTTAAATATACTCAGTCAAATTCCGTTTGCTTTGCAAAGGACGGACAGGCAATCGGTGTTGGAGCAGGTCAGCAGTCAAGAATTCACTGCACACGTCTTGCAGGAAACAAGGCAGATATATGGCATCTTCGTCAGCACGAAAAGGTGCTTTCGCTTCCGTTCAAGGATGAAATTAAGCGTCCTGACCGTGCCATCGCAATCGACGTATATATTTCAGAGGATTATGAGGATGTTTTAGCTGACGGTAACTGGGAGGCACTCTTTACCTATAAGCCCGAGCCGTTTACACGTAAGGAGCAGAGAGAGTATCTTGCATCTCTCAGCGGTGTTGCACTCGGCTCTGATGCATTCTTCCCGTTTGGTGATAACATTGAACGTGCGGCAAGAAGCGGTGTAAGCTATATTGCACAGCCCGGCGGCTCAATCCGTGACGATAATGTTATAGAAGCTTGCAACAAGCACAATATGGTTATGGCAATGACAAAAATGCGTCTTTTCCACCATTAATTTGGAGGTAGAATAATGAAAATTATGGTAGTAGGCGGCGGCGGCCGTGAACATGCTATTATTAAAAAGCTGAAAGAAAACAAGAAGGTAGAGGAAATTTTTGCCCTGCCCGGTAACGGCGGTATTGCCGCCGATGCAACGTGCGTTAATATCGGTGCGAAGGATATTGATAAAATCGTTGAGTTTGCAACGGAGAATAAAATTGATTTTGCAGTAGTTGCACCCGATGATCCGCTCGTGCTTGGCGCTGTTGATGCGCTTAATAAAGTAGGTATCAAGACCTTTGGTCCTAATAAGGCAGCGGCAATTATTGAGGGAAGTAAGGTTTTTTCAAAAAATCTTATGAAAAAATACAATATTCCTACTGCACAGTATGAAGTTTTCACTGATATGGATGCGGCGCTTAAATATCTTGAAACTGCACCAATTCCCACTGTTGTCAAGGCTGACGGCCTTGCACTGGGTAAGGGTGTTATTATAGCCCATTCGCGCCAGGAAGCGGTGGATGCAGTTAAGAGCATTATGGGCGACAAGGTATTCGGTGAAAGCGGCAGCAGTATCGTAATAGAAGAATTTCTGACAGGTCCTGAGGTTTCAGTGCTTTCTTTCACAGACGGCGAAACTCTTATCCCGATGATTTCTTCAATGGACCATAAGAGGGCACTTGACGGAGATGAAGGGCTTAATACGGGCGGTATGGGTACAATTGCACCCAACCCCTATTATACAGACGAAATTGCAAAAATCTGTATGGATACAATTTTTATGCCCACAATAGAGGCAATGAATAAGGAGGGAAGAAGCTTTTCAGGATGTCTTTACTTCGGTCTTATGCTCACACCAAATGGCCCGAAGGTAATAGAGTACAACTGCCGTTTCGGTGACCCTGAAACACAGGTTGTTCTGCCCCTTTTAGAGAGTGATTTGCTCGATATTATGCTTCATATTTCTGACAAGACACTTGAAAGTGCAGATGTGCGTTTCTCAAATGGAAGTGCGTGCTGTGTTGTTATGGCTTCAAACGGTTATCCCGGAAGATATGACACAGGCTTTGTAATTACGATGCCCCTTGATAAAAACATCTATGTGGCAGGTGCAAAGCTTGATAATGGCAAGCTTCTTACAGGCGGCGGCAGAGTGCTCGGTGTTACGGAAACTGCACCTACTCTTAAAGAGGCTATTGACAAGGCATATGAAACTGTAAAAGGTGTTAGCTTCCAGAATGCATATTACAGAAAAGATATAGGTGCAAGGGCACTTAAAGCGATAAACTGACAGGGGGATTAAGAATGGTTTTCAGAATATATGTACAGAAGAAAAACGGTCTTGACCATGAGGCGGCTGCCCTGAAAAAAGATATAAAGGACCTTCTTTCTATAAAGGGTATAGAGGAACTTTCCATTTACAACCGCTATGATGTGGAAAACATCACGAAGGAGCTTTTCGACTCCTGCGTAAAGACAGTATTTTCAGAGCCACAGACAGATAATACTTTTGAGGAACAGCCTACGGGTGATGTTGTTTTCGCAACCGAGTATCTGCCCGGGCAGTTTGATGCACGTGCGGCATCTGCGGCTGAGTGTATTCAGATTATCTCAAAGGGTGAGAGACCTGATGTGCGTACCGCAAAGGTATATGTTATAAATGGCACAGTTTCAGAAAGTGAACTTGCCGCTATTAAAAAATATGTAATTAACCCTGTTGAGGCGAGAGAGGCGTCACTTGATTGCGTAGACACTCTCAAGGCGGAGTATTCTATCCCCACAGAGGTGGAAATCCTTGACGGCTTTTGCGCACTTTCAAAAGAGGAGCTTGCAGCCTTTATTGAGGAGCGCGGACTTGCTATGGATATTGATGACATTCTTTTCTGTCAGCAGTATTTTGTAGGTGAAAAGCGTGAGCCTACCATTACTGAAATCAAGATGATTGATACGTACTGGTCTGACCACTGCCGTCATACAACCTTCCTCACAACTATTGACAGTGTAAAGTTTGAGGATGAACTCCTTCAGAATGCATATGATGAATATATTGCTGACCGTAAGGAGCTTGGCAGAACAAAGCCGATAAACCTTATGGATATAGCTACACTTGCAACCCGTTATCTTAAAAAGGCAGGAAAGCTCAGTAAGCTTGACGAGTCAGAGGAGATTAACGCCTGCACAGTAAAAATCGATGTTGTAAAAGACGGAAAAACAGAAAAATGGCTCCTTCTTTTCAAGAATGAGACTCATAACCATCCTACAGAGATTGAGCCGTTCGGCGGTGCTGCAACGTGTATCGGCGGTGCAATCCGTGACCCGCTTTCAGGCAGAAGCTATGTTTATGCTGCAATGCGTGTTACAGGTGCGGCAGATCCGCTTGTTCCCGTATCGGAAACTATGCAGGGTAAATTACCGCAGAGAAAGATTGTTACAACTGCGGCAAACGGCTACAGTTCATACGGTAACCAGATTGGTCTTGCAACAGGTCAGGTTGATGAAATTTATCACAGTGGTTACGTTGCAAAGAGAATGGAAATCGGTGCAGTTATTGCTGCTGCTCCCGAAGAAAACGTAAGAAGAGAGCGTCCTGAAGACGGCGATATTGTAATTCTTCTCGGCGGCAGAACGGGACGTGACGGTTGCGGCGGTGCAACAGGATCGTCAAAATCACATAACCTTTCTTCACTTGAAAACTGCGGTGCAGAGGTACAGAAGGGTAACGCACCCGAGGAAAGAAAGCTTCAGCGCCTTTTCAGAAATAAAGAGGTATCACGCCTTATCAAGCGTTGTAATGACTTTGGTGCAGGCGGTGTATCTGTTGCTATAGGTGAGCTTGCAGACGGACTTGAAATAAATCTTAATGCAGTTCCCAAAAAGTACGAGGGTCTTGACGGTACAGAGCTTGCAATCAGTGAATCTCAGGAGAGAATGGCGGTTGTCGTTGAAAGTAAGGATGTGGAAAAGTTCTGCGACCTTGCTAAAAAGGAAAACCTTGAGGCAACCGTTGTTGCCTGTGTTAAGGCAAAGCCGTATCTCGTTATGAACTGGAACGGAAAGAATATCGTAAACCTTTCAAGAGAGTTCTTGAATTCAAACGGTGCTGAAAAGCA
>JAZRQT010000103.1:0-2734 GCA_045650105.1 Clostridia bacterium
TTTAAAGGAAAAAGTCTTAAAGCGTTTTTTGCACCGTTTAACACGGAGCGTTCACTTACTGCAGGTGTCGTTGTTGTATTTCAGGATATTACACGCAGGCAGATGCTCGATAACGCACGCCGTGAATTTGTGGCAAACGTATCTCACGAGCTGAGAACGCCCCTTACAACAATAAAAACCTACGCAGAAACAATTACCGATATGGGGAGTGAGGATACCGACAGCTCAATACTTCATTTTGTAAAGGTAATAGAAAACGAGGCTGACCGTATGACCCGCCTTGTTAAAGATTTGCTGACGCTTTCTCAGCTTGACAGTTCAAAAAAGATTGAGCGCAGAAAAAAATTCGACCTTGCACAGCTTATTTCCTCTGTTTCCGAAAAGCTCAGTATTCCTGCAAAAAACAGCGGACACAGAATAAAGCTGGATATAAATATGAGCTCCCCCACCTGCTTTGGAGAGCCTGACGCAATTGAGCAGGTAATTACAAACATTATTTCAAACTCTATTAAATACACCCCCGGCGGCGGTAGAATTGATATAGCTTGCTACGGAGATTTTTCAAAAGCGTATATTACCGTACGTGATAACGGAATTGGTATTCCTGCAAGTGACCTTCCACGTATTTTTGAACGTTTTTACCGTGTTGACAAGGCACGCAGCCGTCAGAGTGGCGGCACGGGTCTTGGTCTTGCAATTGCAAAGGAAATAATTTTGCGCCACGGCGGAACTATTGAGATAGAAAGTCCCAATCAGCGTGGCACAATAGTTAAAATAACCCTGCCCCTCTATAATATGGATACGGAGGAATGAATTACCATAAAAAAGTAATCAATCATTAAGCCGATTGTAACACTGTTGTAACATTGTTATTGTATAATGGTATCAGAAAATAATATTCTTATGTGAATGGATGTGTTAAACAATGAAAAAACTCGGCGCACTGCTCGCCGTTGTTATTGTAATACTCTGCAGTATTTCTGCATCTGCAGCAAACCCGTCGTATATTTTGGCAAATGACCCGGGAACTGTACGTGACCTCGTTGTTGTGAAAAAGCCTGAAACAAAAAATTCCGCAACTCTTAAAAAGACATACGGAATAACAGGTACAGGCAAAAGTGGCGTGAAGGTTGCTTATTACAAATTCAACGGTACTTCATACATATCAATAAAGGATGCAAACGGTGCTATGGCACAGACCACAATCGGTACTGCAAATGTTTTTTATAAACAGGTTGCTCTTTCTGAGGGACATAATAAGTTTGCCGTTAGAGCGGAGGCGCCAAACGGCACATATCAGGTAGAGTATTTTGACATCAACGTACTTAACCAGAAGATTTTAAACAATGTCAGTGGTTTTTCCAACGGAATACAGTCTCTTTATAACGGCTGGATGAATTAACAAGGTATTAAAAGGTTTCAGGCAACAGTCTGAAACCTTTTGTTTTTCTCTAAAGGAGGTGCTCATTATGCTTCGGGAGCGTATTAAAAGCTCTGCCATTATTATTTTAATAATAAATCTCATATTTTTGACGGGACAGCTTTGGTTTGACAGTTCGACTACAATCGGTGCAAATACTATGCGTTACATCCGCACCCTTCCCCTTGTTGAAAAAGTTTTTCCCTTACAGCCCGAATACAGCATTTCAAAGGAAAATCTTTCAAGACCGAGAAAATTTCTTATTAACGACGGTTCTCTCTGGATGGCATATTATAATACCGACATAGGTTTCTCCCCTATTGAGGAACGTACAAGTGAGATAATAAAAGGGTTTTTAAGCGGTGATATAACCGCAAGTAAAAAAATCGATAATGCAACATGGGAAGCAGGTCTTGAATCACTCAGCATTTACGTTGAATATCCTGTCAGCTTTGATGCAAAAATGTTTTGCCTTATTATGGGGGTTGATTCGGAGAGTGCACCGACAGAAATATCCTCTCTGCACGACCTTATAATACTTCCTTCGAGCGAGGAAAGCAGTATTTGCATCTTAGTAAGAGATTCTGCCGATAACGATTTTTATGCCTATATTTTAAATGACCGTTATAAGCTTCCTGCATCTGACCTTTCAGTTTATACAAATAACAATGACGGTTATTATGAGCCTGCATTCAGTACAGGACTTCACCTCGGGGAGAAAAGCAAGGTTTCCCTTTCTCCGCTTGTTCTTTTTTCAGATTCGCAGCCTGATACAGAGGTACTTCTTCCCCATAATCTTATAACTGAAAGCTCGAAAAATAAGCTCCTTGAAAACTTTTCATTTAATCCGCTTTCCGTTACCCCCTACGAGGATAGCGACGGTGCGGCAAATTACATTGCAAATTATGCAACGGCAAAGCTTTATGGTGACTCTTTCTTTGAATACAGTTCTGTAAGTGATGACCGTGGAATCCTTCTTGATGAGAGTGGCGATGCGTACAACGTGCTCAACGCATCAATTGATTTTGCAGAAAAAACGTGGGGCTGCGTTTCATCTGAGCCGCTGAGTATCCTTGTAACGAGTGACCTTTCAGATTACGACAGTGAAAATGCATATACGTTTAAGTTTGACTACTACTGTAACGGCAGACCCGTTGAAATAGTCCTTGATGAAATTCCCGGGCGGGAGAAAATGACCTCCGCCATTGAAATGACCGTAAAGGGCGGCAGACTTATTTCTTACAGACAATATATGCGCTCTTACAATAATATTTCTGTTAATATGCTTTCCGATACTTTCGTTACTGCACTTGA
>JAZRQT010000104.1:0-1904 GCA_045650105.1 Clostridia bacterium
GCAATTGGAATAGGTAATGTATGGAAGTTCCCCTATATGGTAGGTCAATACGGGGGAGGAATATTTGTTTTAATATATCTTATATGTTTGCTTGTTATGGGTGTTCCGGCGCTTAGTGTGGAATTCACCCTCGGACGTGCCGCACGAAAAAGTCCTGTTAAGCTTTATCAGGCTCTTGAAAAGCCTGGGCACAAGTGGCACATACACGGTTACGTGGCTATGGCGGCAAATTATCTTCTGATGATGTTTTATACAGTTGTAGCAGGGTGGATGATTAAATATTTTGTTATGACGGCACGTGGTGCATTTGCAGGGCTTTCACCCGATGAAATAGGAACGGCATTTGATAACGTATGTGCAGACCCCGTCAGTATGACGGTGTATATGGCAATTGCGGTTATATCCGGCTTTCTCGTTTGCGGTATGGGTGTACAAAACGGTCTGGAAAAAGTAACGAAAGTTATGATGATTGCCCTTTTGGGAATTATGGTAATGCTTTCACTTAACAGTATCTTTCTTCCCGGAAGCGGAGAAGGACTTAAATTCTATCTTATGCCCGATATTGGTAAGCTCAAGGAGCACGGTGTGATAAACGTAATTATTGCCGCAATGAATCAGGCGTTTTTCACTCTCAGCATAGGCATAGGCTCAATGGCGATTTTCGGAAGCTATATAGGAAGAGAGCGCTCGCTTTTAGGGGAGTCTGTCAATGTTGCTCTTTTAGATACATTTGTGGCAATATCGTCAGGTCTTATTATTTTTCCTGCGTGCTTTTCCTACGGCGTCAGTGTAAACAGCGGACCGAAGCTGCTATTTGTAACCCTGCCGAATATATTTAATAATCTTCCCTTAGGCAGATTGTGGGGAACTTTGTTCTTTATATTTATGACATTTGCCGCACTTTCAACAGTTTTTGCAGTGTTTGAAAATATAATTTCCTGTACGCTTGATTTGTTTAATATAAGCCGCAAAAAAGCCTGCGTTATAAATGCAGTAATCTTGCTTATACTTTCACTCCCGTGTGCACTTGGCTTTAACGTTTTGAGCGGAGTACAGCCACTTGGAGAGGGAACAACCATTATGGATTTAGAGGATTTTATTGTGTCAAACCTCCTTCTTCCGCTTGGCTCAATCGTGTTTATCATATTTGGGGTATCAAAGCACGGCTTCGGTTGGGATAAGTTCCTCGAGGAAGCAAACTGCGGTAAAGGTCTTAAAATTGCAAAATGGATGCGCTTTTATTATACCTATGTTCTTCCTGTGCTTGTGCTCGGAATATTTGTTATTGGACTTATAAATTACTTTAAATAATGTGAAAAGGGACTATCTCACTTTTTAGTGAAATAGCCCCTTTTTGTAATTAAGGGGGGGACCCTTTTGAATTCAACGCAAAAAAGAGAAGAAACCTTACAAAGTAGGGTTTCTTCTCTTTTTTTGGCCTTGGTGACAGGACACAGCCGCCAAGGGCGTCTTGACTGCTTGTCCACCCAAATGCTAAAGCATTTCGGTACCGGACTGCGCATCAAACACCTAAAAACGATTATCAATCGTTTTCTTAACGGCGTTTGCCTTCTTAAGGTTCAAGTCCTTTTCAATAATAAAAAAACACAGCTGATGCTAATGCACCAACTGTGTTTTTTTGGTCGGAGTGACAGGACTTGAACCTGCGGCATCCTGCTCCCAAAGCAGGCGCGCTACCAGCTGCGCTACACCCCGTAATAGTTATTATTTAGTTAAAGTTGTTAAAGGAAACGACGCAGCCTGCCTGCGGCATCCTCGGCTGTGCCGCCGTTTGCGGTGCCCAAAATTGTTTGCTTGCTGAAGAACGCACAATTTTGACCGCTGCACTTCGTTACGCTCGCTTCATCGTCCACCGGACGCGCTCACGACCTCACCCAAAGCAG
>JAZRQT010000105.1:0-2597 GCA_045650105.1 Clostridia bacterium
CCAAAAAAAGGTTTTATTAAAAATAAATTTTTTCTATTTGGGGGCCAGCCCCAAAAATGGAAAATTTTTATTTTATCGTTTCCATTATACCCTGCACAATAGCCTCTGCCATTGTTTCCTGACCGCTTGTGCTTAAAAGATATTTTCTGTCACTCTCATTACTGATGAAAGCCGTTTCGACAAGCACCGCAGGACTTAGAGTTGTTCTTATCACATAAAGATGTGAGCCGTTCTGTGTTTCCTTCGGTGCAAGCGGTGTAAGGTCAACCATTTTTTTGTAAATGTTTTTTGCAAGAACTGTTCCAACCTCTGACGCAGGATGATAATATACCTGCGTACCGTTTATTGCACCGTTTTCAATGGAATTACAGTGAATACTTACGAACAAATCACATTCACTTTCGTTTGCTTTTTCACTGCGCTCTGTAAGGGATATATAATCATCAGTATCCCTTGTGTATATAACATCAATGCCGTTTTTCTCAAGCTTTTCTCCTACAAGCAGTGCTATTGCCAGATTAATATGGCTTTCATATGCAACTGCCTTTCCGACACTGTTATAGCCTACTGCACCGGGATCATCACCGCCGTGTCCTGCATCTATCACAACACGTGTCACCCCGTTAGAGTTTACGGGCGGCTTTTCCTGGGTTATAGGCTTATCACTCTTATAAAAGCCTTTTTCTGCGGTATACGTCAGCTTATTACTGCCGTCTACCGTAACAGTGCAGGTGTTTGAGCTGTTTTTCACAATGATTTCATAAATAATTCCATCGTGTATTTCAATCTTCTGATTTTCAAGCTTCAGATTTGTAAATGTCACAGCATAACCGTTTTCAACCGATTTTCCGCTGCCTACATAATTCTTATTAAAATACACACGCTCTGCAAACGCATCGTATATAATTTCGTCATTTTCAGATTTTTCAGCACGTATCATTATTCCCTTTTCACTCGACAGCACCATTGCCTGCGTACTTTCCTTTATATCCAGTACAAGGCGTGCCTGATTTTCAAAATTGGAATAACGCACCTGCTCAACACAGCTTCCGCCGAGCTGCAGCGTTCCGCCAAGACTTGTAAACATAGCCCCCGGGAAGTCAAACACAACCCTTTCAGGATTCTGATATCTCGTAACCTTAGGCGAAATTCCATAGCGTGTGCTTATATACACATAGTCATATCTGTCATCTTTTGATGTCTTAACCGTGCCGAAGCTTCCGTATTCCTCGGGCATTATGTCTTCGTCATCACTTACAGTACCGCCTATTATTTCAGATACCTCTTCTGAAATAAGTACAGTTCGTGTGGCATCATCCCAACCTACATTATATCCAAGCTTTTCCGCAATAAAGCGTACAGGCACCATAGATTTGAGAAGTGTTTCATCCATACCTATAAGCATTGGTAATGGCTGGTCATCATCAATGCGTACAAGAGTGTTATTTACATACGTGTTCCTGTCACCGATTTTTACGAGCACCGATACACCATTATCGGAAATCTCCACCTGGCAGGTATCATCGTGCCATATGACCTTGCTCCCAAGCGCCTCAAAAACCTCTCTCACAGGTACCATAGTATACTCATTTATAATAACGGGCGGCATTGGAAGGTCGGTAAGTAATTTTCCGTTAATGCTCAGATGCACGTCACCTGCATAATATGGGTGGTATTCATCATTATAGTAAAGCTGAGCCGCATTTACATTTATAAATGTCAGCATCAGTATAATAAGTAAAGTTATTAAAGAGACTGCCTTTTTCACCGTTTCACCCCTTTTTAATCGAAAAGACGATACTTTATAGCAATATTCGACATACAAAGGCAAAATCCTGCCCGTATCTCTTATTTGTAATGAAAACGTAATATTGTTATTCCCAGCTAATCTGCTTTGAGTTAGCATTATTTGGCATAGCTATGCCATAATGCTCGTACGCAAGACGTGTAACACACCTGCCCCTCGGTGTTCTGTTAATAAAGCCGAGCTGAAGAAGATACGGTTCATACACATCTTCAATTGCGGAGGAGTCCTCACCGATTGTTGCGGCAAGTGTATCAAGTCCTACGGGACCTCCGCCAAAATTATATATAATTGACGTTATCATTTTCTTATCGGTTGCATCAAGACCTAGTGCATCAATCTCAAGCATTTTAAGAGCCTTGTCGGCAACCTCTTTTGTAATTACACCGTCAGCGCATACCTGTGCAAAGTCACGCACACGCCTGAGCAGTCTGTTTGCAATTCTCGGTGTTCCTCTTGAACGTGATGCAATTTCTGCCGCCCCCTCGGGCGCAATATCCACATTCATAATCTGCGCACTGCGTGAAACTATCGTGGTAAGGTCTTCCTTCGTATAAAGCTCCAGCCTTGAAATAACGCCGAAACGGTCACGCAGTGGCGCTGATAAAAGCCCCGCTCTTGTAGTCGCACCCACAAGAGTGAAGGGCGGCAAACTAAGCCTTACCGACTGCGCACTGGGTCCTTTACCAATTATAATATCAAGGGAAAAGTCCTCCATCGCAGGGTAGAGTATTTCCTCCACCGCACGTGAAAGACGGTGAATTTCATCGATAAAAAGAACATCCTGCGGGCC
>JAZRQT010000106.1:0-4920 GCA_045650105.1 Clostridia bacterium
AAGAGGTAAGTGCAGTTGTTGGCGGCGGTTATGCTGACAGTGACGCTGCATTAAGACCTCTTGATGCAATGACACGTCTTGAATTTGCAAAGGTTATGGATAAGCTTGTAACACTCTACATAGACAAGGAAGGCGAATATACCGAACTTCCCGAAGGCAATGTTCTTGTAAGGGCAGAGGGAGTTAGCTTCAAAGGAATTACTTCTTCCAGAGCAATCTTTATAGGTGACGGTGTTAAGGGTAATATAGAATTTACCGATTGTGTGATGGAACGTATTATTATCCGTGGAGGAAGATGCGTTCTTAATTCCGGTACATACACAAATGTACGTGCTATAGGTAACGGCACACAGATGGAGCTTAAACAAACTCCTTCTAAGCTTGTTAAAATATATGAGGATGGAACTACAGGTAAGTTTTTTGCGCAGTCAGGAAAGGGAGTTATAATCCTTCCGCAGGTAGAAGTAGAAATTCAGTAAAAAATGCAGAAAGGTTGTTGCAAAGTGTAACAACCTTTCTTTTTGGAAAATTGGGGGGAGTCCTTTTGAAAAAGATAGAAATATATACTGACGGTGCGTGTACCGGAAACCCAGGCAAAGGGGGGTACGGTGCAGTTCTTATTTATAATGGAGCGGAAAAACAAATAAGTAAAGGATTTAAAAATACAACAAATAACCGTATGGAGCTTCTTGCGTGTATAGATGCACTGAAAATGCTTAAAGAGCCTTGTGAGGCAAGTCTGTACAGTGATTCAAAATATCTGACTGATGCTATAAATAAGGGATGGCTTTCGGGATGGATAAAAAACGGATGGAAAAAGGCTGACAAAAAAAGGGTCCTGAATGTGGATTTATGGATGGAGCTTACTGAGCTTTTAAAAAAACATACTGTAACTTTTATATGGGTTAAAGGGCATAACGGAAACAAATATAACGAGGTTTGCGATCGTTTGGCAGTAGATGCCTATACAAATTCAGCCGTGTTTGATGACACTGGGTACGAGAATGTAAAAAACCTTTAAATAAAAGCGTATCGCTATTGACAAAAAGCCGCATTTTGTATTAAAATGAAATGTAGAGAATGTTTTTGGAGGTCTTCGTATGAATAACACAAATGATCTTGAACAGATTGATATAAAACGAATGATAGAAATAGTTTTAGACAGAATAGTTTCCATCGTTGTAATTACGCTCGTTTTTGGATTGTTTTCATTTGCTGTGAGTAAGTATTTTATTACTCCGAAATATGAATCAAGTATCACTATGTACATTAACAACCGTAGAAGCACAACGTCAATTGATCAGGAAAATGTCGAGACAAAGACACTTTCGAGTGATATTACGGCATCACAGCAGCTTGTTCCTACATATATTGAGATGCTTAAAAGTAACAATGTATTACAAACTGTTTCTGATACTGTTGAAAAGAAAACCGGTGAGGCTTATACTGTAAACAAGCGCAGAGGAATGATTGAGGCGGAGGCTGTTTCCAATACAGAAATTATAAAAGTTTCTGTAAGAGTGGTTGATGCAGCTATTGCACGTGAAATTGCAAATACAATTGCAGATGTAGCCCCTGATAAAATACAGAACTTTATAGAGCGAAGTGACGTAAGAATAATTGACAGGGCGAAAATATCAACTTCACCTGTAAGCCCGAATGTAAGAAACAATACAATTTTAGGTGCACTGCTTGGTCTGGTGCTCAGTATTTCATTTATACTTCTTCGTGAGCTTTTTGATGTGCGTGTAAAATCAGCAGACGATTTGGTAATGCGGTTCCAATACCCCGTGCTTGGTTCTATTCCTGAAATTTATGTATCGTATGATGATAACGTGTTTGATGAGGAATAAGGAGGAATTAAAATGCCAAATATTATTTCTACACTGAGAAAACTCCCTTCAAAATTATTAAAAAAGGGAATTGCGACACAGGGCTCGCCGCTTGTTGTAAAGCGTGCAAAGGTGCTTAACGATAAAAGTTCATTTCACGTAAAAGAAGCGTATAAGGCTCTCAGAACAAACATTGTATTTACAATACCTCACGACGGTGCTAAAAAAATTATTGTGACAAGTGCACTTGCGGGTGAAGGTAAGAGTACAAACTGTCTTAATCTTGCAATATCGTTTGCGCAGACGGGTGCAAAGGTTCTGCTGATCGACTGTGACCTCAGAAAACCCAATGTTGCAAATTTGCTTAATATATCTTCCACGCCGGGAATTTCAAATGTCCTTGCAAATCTTTGTACAATTGATTCTGTTATCGTACATTCTGATTATGCCAATCTTGACGTTATTCCGTCAGGAGATATTCCGCCAAACCCGGCAGAGCTTCTTGGATCGGTGTCTATGAGTGAAACATTAGAGAAACTTTCTGAAATATACGAGTATATTTTCCTCGACACCTCTCCTGTGAACATTGTTACAGATGCTGCAGTTATGTCAAAAATGGTTGACGGAATACTTCTTGTGGTAAGGCAGGGAAGAACGGATAAGGAATCTGTTGCCGAGGCAATTAAAAAGCTTTCTTTTGTAGAAGGAAATATTATCGGATTTGTTCTTAACGGAAGGCTTTCCGATATAAAACTCGGTTACAGATACGGAAAACGTGGATATTACCGTTACGGAAAGAAAACGAGATACTACAGAAGCGGTTATTATGGCGGCTATGGTGGATATGGCGGCTACGGTGGCTATGGCTATGGTTATGGTGGCTATGGTTACGGTTACGGATACGGACGAAGTTCAAATCATGATACACAACAGCAAAAAAAGTAAGGTGATAGAATGTTTGATTTCCACACTCATATTTTGCCCGGTGTCGATGATGGAAGCATGTCTGCAGCTGAGTCTGTAGATATGCTGAAAACTCTTAAAGAACAGGGCGTAAGCGATGTTTTGCTTACGCCTCACTTTTATGCACATTATTGTAATGTGGAAGAGTTTCTTGAAAACCGAAAAAGTTCGCTTAAAGAGCTTTTAGATGCTCTTAAGGATGAATGCGTAGATGTTAAGCTTTATTTAGGGTGTGAGGCGCTGTATTTTGATGAACTGTGGAGAATTGAAAATCTTAAAGCCCTTTGCATAGAGGGAACGGACTGTATTTTGGTTGAATTGCCCTTTTCCTCATGGTCGGATAGTGTTGTTGAGGGAATAGAAAGACTTGTGAGCAAAGGTATTACACCTGTGATTGCGCATTTTGACAGATATATAAGGTACAAGGGAAATCTTGAAAAGATATACAGACTTATTGAGACAGGTGCACTCTTGCAGCTTAACTGCAACGCTCTTGAGAGCTTTTTTTCAAGGATAAAAATAAATGAGTTTTTAAAAAAAGGGTTGGTGTTTGCAATAGGAACCGATTGCCATAATCTTACAACCAGAAAACCCGAATATTTGGCTGCGGATGAATATATAAAGAAAAAGCTTGGACAGCAGAAGTATGCACGCTTCGTATCAAGGCAGAAAAGTGTGCTAAAAAATGCTAAGATAGTATTTCCTGCTGAAAAATGAGTAGTTTGACTAACTGGTTGCCTCGATAATTGTTTATCAGGCAACCTGTTTTTGGCTATATGGAAACTTGCGTAAATTTAGGACGCATGAAACTATGTTTGCATAAAAACAGAGTGCGAAATGGGTGAAGCGGCACGCTTCTTTTTGTGTGGTGATTATAATGGTATATGAAGAATATTTATCGTGCAGACTATGTCCCAGAGAGTGCGGCGTTAACAGGCTTGCCGGGGAGAAAGGGTTTTGCACTCAGACAAATTTAATAAAAGCAGGAAGGGCGGCTCTGCATTTTTGGGAGGAGCCGTGCATTTGCGATAAGAGCGGAAGTGGAGCAGTATTTTTTTCAGGCTGCTCATTAAGATGCACGTATTGTCAAAACTTTAAGCTTAGCAGAGGAAAGCAGGGCATAGAAGTGTCGGAGGAAAAGCTTGCCCGAATTTATTTGAACCTTCAGGAGGAGGGGGCAAATAACATTAATCTTGTTTGTGCGGAGCATTTTGCACCTCAAATCCGTCAAAGTATTCTTAAGGCAAGAAAAAAAGGACTTATACTTCCTGTCATCTTAAACAGCAGCGGGTATGTAAATGAGTTTTGCCTTGAAATTCTCAGGGATGTCATAGATATTTATCTTGTAGATTTTAAGTATATGGATGAAAAACTGTCGCATAACTATTCTATGGCGAAAGATTATCCCGAGATAGCAAAAGATGCCCTCGGGAAAATGGTGGAGTATGCTCCAAATTTAATTTTTAATGAAAAAGGTATTTTGCAAAAGGGTGTTATTGTCAGGCATTTGTGCCTTCCAGGACACAGCGAAGATTCAAAAAATGTTTTGGAATATGTTTATAAAACGTATGGGAAGAATGTTTTGCTCAGTATTATGAGCCAGTATACACCCGTTAATGAAAACAAAGAATTCCCAAATCTTAACACAACGCTTTCAGAAAAAGAATATGACGAAATACTTGATTTTTGCATTGATATAGGAATTGAGGAGGCTTTTATTCAGGAAGGGGAGGCTGCATCGGAAAGTTTTATTCCAAACTTTGACGGTCAGGGAATAATTTGAATTCATTGAAGATGAATTCAGCGATATAAATTCCTTGCGGAATTTGCGATATGTACTTTGTACTCGATATATCCTGACGGATGCGATATGTGCCTTGCGGCACAAGAAAAGGAATTTATATCATATCGTAACGGAGCGAAGCGGGGTTATATCGCATTTGAGTGAGATGAAAATATATCGCACGAACGAAGTGAGTATATGCTAAAAGTTTGGCGTTTAAATTGTTTAGTTTTTTTAAAAACTACTTGAAAATACCCCCTTGGAAATGTTATAATATATTTTATGATAGAAGATGAAGAGGGTTGCCGCTTTGCGGCAATGAAAGGAATGATACAAATGGAA
>JAZRQT010000107.1:0-5528 GCA_045650105.1 Clostridia bacterium
CATACACACATCGGGGTCTTTTCCTTAATAGCGTCGCCCGTCTTTCGAAGATTGTCAACAGTAGAATTATCAAGCTGTGCAACAATTAAATTTATATCGCCGATATGCTTAATTCCCGACATAATATCATTTGCCTTTGCCGCAGCCATTTTTGACTTAATTACCTCAATCTCTTTCTGACTTTCCTTAAGCTCTGCCATGAGGGCTTCAGCCTTTTTATCTATTTCATTTAAGAGATTGGTTTTAAGTGCTGCGCCCGTCCTCGCTATAACAGCATCCTTTTCTTCAATATAGCCAAGCACGCCTCTGCCTGTCACTGCCTCAATACGTCTTACACCTGCCGCAACGCCGTTTTCAGAAATAATCTTGAAAAGACCGCACTGCGAAGTATTGGTAAGATGTGTACCGCCGCAAAATTCTACTGAATAATCGCCCATAGATACAACACGCACAACATCGCCGTACTTTTCGCCAAACTGTGCCTCTGCGCCCATTTTTTTAGCCTCTGCAATGGGAAGCTCTTTCGTTTCAATCGGGAGCATTGATAAAACTGCTTCGTTTACAAGTCTTTCTGTTTCTTTAAGCTCCTGTGTTGTCATTGCCTCAAAGTGAGAGAAGTCAAACCTTAATCTGTCAGCAGTTACCAAAGAGCCTGCCTGCGCAACGTGAGTACCTAAAACCTCTTTAAGAGCCTTATGAAGAAGATGCGTTGCAGAATGGTTACGGCTTATATCAAGTCTGTTCTTTTTATCTACACAAAGCGTAACCTTTGCACCCTTTTCAATAACACCTTCGCATAAAACCTCGTGAAGATAGAAACCGTCACCGTTCTTTGTGGTGTTTATAACCTTTGCCACGCACTTACCGTCTGCAAAAATTTCACCTATATCGCCTGACTGACCGCCCATTTCAGCATAGAAGGGAGTTTTGTCACAAACCACAAAGCCTTTCTGACCGCTTCCAATTGCTGAAACTGTTCCTTCGCCTGCCGCTGCAAGTCCTACGACAACAGCTTCACATTCAAGGGAAGAATAGCCTTCAAACACTGTCGGCTGTGCACCTTCAAACACATATGTTTCATCGGCATCCCAGCTTGAGCCGTCACTGCGGGCATTTCTCGCAGTTTCCTTCTGCTCCTGCATAGCTTTGTTAAAGCCGTCTGTATCAACACCAAGACCGTTTTCCTCCGCTACCTCAATCGTTAAATCGAGGGGGAAACCATAAGTATCATGAAGCTTAAATGCCTGTGCACCACCAAGAAGCTTTTCTCCGTTTTTCTTTGTTTCTTCAATATATTCATTAAGCACAACAAGACCGTTATCAATTGTTGCCTGGAATTTTTCTTCCTCAATCTTTATTATTTTCTTGATGTAATCACGTTTTTCCCCAAGTTCGGGATAAGCCTCTTTTGAAGAGTCAATAACAGTGTCAGCAACAACGCTTAAAAATGCACCGTTAATTCCCAAAAGCTTTCCGTGTCTTGCCGCACGTCTGAGAAGTCTTCGAAGAACGTATCCCCTGCCCTCATTTGAAGGTGTAACACCGTCAGAAATCATCATAACCGTTGAACGGATATGGTCTGTTATTACACGCAGAGAAACGTCCTTCTTTTCATCCTTTTTGTACTCAAGACCTGAAATAGTGCAGATATGCTTCATAACATCCTGAACAGTATCAACCTCAAAAAGATTGTTTACACCCTGCATAACAACTGCAAGTCTTTCAAGCCCCATACCTGTATCAATGTTGGGATTAGGAAGGGGGTTATAATTTCCGTCATCATCCTTATCAAACTGTGTGAATACGAGGTTCCATACCTCCATAAAGCGGTCGCAGTCACAGCCAACGGTGCAATCAGGAGAGCCGCATCCAAACTCTTCCCCTCTGTCAAAATATATTTCGGAGCAGGGGCCGCACGGACCTGTGCCGTGTTCCCAGAAGTTGTCCTCTTTACCCATACGGACAATTCGCTCTTTCTTAACTCCAACGAGATTCACCCATATATCGGCAGCCTCATCATCCTCTTCATAAACAGAAACCCACAGTCTGTCCTCGGGAATTTCCATAACCTTTGTAAAGAATTCCCACGCCCAGGCAGTTGCCTCCTTCTTAAAGTAATCACCAAAGGAGAAATTTCCGAGCATTTCAACAAATGTGCCCTCCGCTCCATTGCTCCCCACGTTTTCAATATCGCCTGTTCTGATACATTTCTGGCAGGTTGTAACACGCTTGCGAGGAGGGATTTGTGCACCCGTAAACCACGGCTTAAGCGGTGCCATACCTGAATTAATCAAAAGAAGGCTTGCATCATTTTTGGGAACAAGGGAAAAACTGTCAAGTCTGAGACAGTCCTTTGTTTCAAAAAAACTGAGAAATTTTTCTCTTATTTCATTAACTCCCATTTTTCTCATTGTTACACGTTCCTCTCTCTATGTAAAGGTATTTTTAAACCTTTTAATATAATTTTATATTATACATTTTTTTGTCTTTGATGTCAACTGTTCTAGAGGCGTTTTTACAGCAATAGTGCAATTTATTTGAACATTTTATGGATTATTTATGAATTTCCAAAAAAGCCTTTACATAACAGTGCCAAATATGTTAAAATGTAGAAAGAATTTTGTTTATTTTTATTTTGAAGGAGATACTATGATTAACGATAAAAAAATTATATTTTCGGGCATTCAGCCCTCCGGTGATTCGGTAACACTTGGAAATTATCTTGGTGCCATAAAGCACTGGACGAAGCTTCAGGATGAATATAACTGCATTTTCAGCGTTGTTGATATGCACGCAATCACTGTACGTCAGGAGGCGGCGGCGCTTCGCAAAAATACGCTGTCACTTCTCGCACAGTATATTGCCTGCGGCATTGAAAGCGAAAAGAATATTCTTTTTATTCAGAGCCACGTCAGTGCACACGCAGAGCTTGCATGGATTTTAAACTGCTACACCCAGATGGGCGAGCTTAACCGTATGACACAGTTTAAGGATAAGTCAAAAAAGCATCCTGAAAATATTAATGCAGGACTTTTCACCTATCCCGTTCTGATGGCGGCAGATATACTTCTTTATCAGACAGACCTTGTTCCTGTCGGTGTCGACCAGAAACAGCATCTTGAGCTTGCACGTGATATTGCACACAGATTTAACTCCATCTACGGCGATGTTTTTGCAGTTCCCGAAGCTTATATCCCCGAAAAGGGTGCAGGTGCAAAGATTATGAGTCTGCAAAACCCCACCGCAAAGATGTCAAAGAGTGACCCCAATCCCAATGCGTGCATATCGCTTCTTGATAAGCCTGAAGATATTGTACGCAAAATCAAGCGTGCCGTTACAGACTCGGAGGCAGAGGTTTGCTACAGAGAGGGTAAGGACGGTGTAAATAACCTTCTTACCATTTATTCTTCCGTTTCGGGAATAAGCATAGATGATGCAGTCAAAGAATTTAGCGGCGCAGGCTACGGAGATTTTAAGCTTCGTGTCGGCGAAGCTGTTGCCGAGCATCTTATCCCCATTCAGAAAAAATACGATGACCTTATGAAAAACAAGGATTATCTTGAAAGCATATACAAAAACGGCGCCGAAACGGCTTCCTCTGTGGCACGGCGCACAATTAACAAAGTAAAGAAAAAGGTTGGCTTTATCGTCGGCTAAGAGGTGTTTTATGAACAATAACAACATACTGGTTGCGTTTATCGTTGCATTTATAATCACATTTTCAACCACGCCGTTTGTAAAAAAGCTTGCCTTTAAAATCGGCGCAGTTGATATTCCCCGTGACTCGAGGCGTATGCATAAGCGCCCGACGGCACGTCTTGGAGGTCTTGCAATCTTTTTTGGTTTTATTATAAGTGCAATTATTTTCTCGCACATTGATAAAGAGATTGCAGGTATTTTAATCGGTGCCACAATAATCGTTATTTTAGGAATATTTGATGATATATATGCCCTTAGTGCCAAGATCAAGTTTGCAGTGCAGCTTGTTGCAGCACTTTGTCCAGTTCTTTGCGGTGTAAGTATTGATTTTATAAAGGTTCCGTCCTTTATTTCTTCTTACGGATACATCAGTCTTGGCTACCTTGCAATCCCCGTTACGCTTATTTGGATTGTAGGCATAACAAATGCCATTAATCTTCTTGACGGTCTTGACGGTCTTGCGTGCGGTGTATCATCTATTTCAGCACTTACGCTTTTATGTATTGCAATCATTGTCGGTGAACCGACAGTTGCCTTTTTAACAAGTGCTCTGGCAGGTGCGTGCTTTGGCTTTCTGCCATATAACTTTAACCCTGCAAAGCTTTTTATGGGTGATACGGGCGCACTGTTTTTAGGGTTTGTCCTTGCATCAATTTCAGTTCAGGGACTTTTTAAGGGATATGCGGTAATCAGTATAGCGGCACCGCTTCTTATCTTAGGACTTCCCATTTTTGATACTGCATCTGCAATACTTCGCAGAATGAAAAACCATCAGCCCATTATGTCCCCTGACAGAGGGCATCTTCATCACAGACTGGTTGATGCAGGCTTTTCACAAAAGCAGGCAGTTACAATTATATATGTTCTTTGCTTAATTCTTTGCATCAGTGCAATTATTCTCATTGCAACGGGTGCAATATCCTGGTGGGTATTTATTGCAGTAATCATCGGTTTTATACTGTTTTTATATCTTACCCCAAAAATTATAGAATTGCTTTCAGAGCATAATTAATCAGGAGGATTTTATGATTAAAGTATTTACAGTATTCGGCACACGTCCCGAGGCTATTAAGATGGCACCGCTCATTCACGAGCTTAAGTCACGCCCTTCCATTGATTGTAAAGTGTGCGTAACGGCTCAGCACCGTGAAATGCTCGATATGGTGCTTAACCTTTTTGACATCAAGCCTGATTTTGACCTCAACATTATGACAGAGCGTCAGACACTTGCAGGAATTACCACAAAGGCACTTACAGGTCTTGAGGAGGTTTTCCGTCAGGAAAAGCCTGATCTTGTGCTCGTTCACGGTGATACGTCTACAACCTTTGCGGGAAGTCTTGCCGCATATTATAATCAGGTGAAGGTAGGTCACGTTGAGGCAGGTCTTCGTACGTATGACAAATACTTCCCATTTCCCGAGGAAATAAACCGCAGGCTCACAGGCGTTATTTCAGACCTTCATTTCTCCCCTACCAAAAACAACAGGGCTAACCTTATAAATGAGGGTGTTAACCCTGACAGCATTTTTGTAACGGGAAATACAGTTATTGATGCCTTTAAAACCACCATTAAGCGTGATTTCTCCTTTAAGGGAACACCTATCGAAGGAATAGATTTGTCAAAGCGAGTTATACTTATGACAGCACACCGCAGGGAGAATTTAGGTGCACCGCTTGAAAATATTTGCCGCAGTGTTGCACGCATAGTACGTGATTTCCCTGATGTTGAGCTTATATACCCTGTACACCTTAACCCCGCCGTGCGTGAGGTTGCTTGGGGAGTTCTTGGAAACATTCCACGTGTACACCTTGTAGACCCGCTTGACGTT
>JAZRQT010000108.1:0-6563 GCA_045650105.1 Clostridia bacterium
ATCGGCAAACAGACGTGAAATTGAGGAAAGCCGCCTGAAGCTCCGCCGTGGTGCAGATAAAATGGCAGATAAGCTTTCAGAGGACGTTTTCAAATCAAAATCGTCCCAAAAGCTTGATGCTTCAAAAATCAGGCTTGGTCAAAGTGTTGAAGTCACAACAATGGGGCAGGTGGGAAATATTCTTACACTACCCGATAAAAAGGGCGACCTCAGCGTTCAGGTAGGTATTTTGAAAATAAAAACGAATATAAATTCTCTTGCCCCCGCAAAAGAGGAAAAGAAGAAAAAGAGTGCGCAAAGCTACATTTCAGGGGAAAGCCGTGCTTTTTCTGGAATTAAAACAGAGATTGATTTGCGTGGTGAAACTGTGGAGGATGCCCTCCTTCTCACCGACAAATACCTTGACGATGCGGCAATGGCACATCTTGAAAGTGTTACAATAATTCACGGTAAGGGCACGGGTGCACTGCGCAGTGCAATAACCGATATGCTCCGCCATCATCCGCACGCACGAACTTTCCGTGCAGGACGCTACGGCGAGGGTGAGGCAGGCGTTACCGTAGTAGAGATAAAATAAATACGCAAAAATTGATAAAAAAGCGTAATATTATTGCCTTTTCTGTCATAAAATGTGTTGACATCATTTTTTTGCAGTGATATAATATTTCCATTAAAATAAAAATGGAAAAGGTTTTCCAACTTTAACATTCGGAGGTTTTGTTATGAAAAACAAGTATTTACTTGGCATTTTGGAAAATGTTAAGAAAAAAGATGCTAACGAGCCTGAGTTTATTCAGACAGTTACAGAGGTTCTTGAAAGCCTTGAGCACGTTGTTGAAATACGTCCCGAGCTTGAAACTTCAGGTCTTTTTGAAAGACTTGTAGAGCCTGAAAGACAGATCCTTTTCCGTGTTCCCTGGGTGGATGACAACGGCAAGGTACAGGTAAACAGAGGTTTCCGTGTACAGTTCAACGGTGCAATCGGACCTTTCAAGGGAGGACTTCGTTTCCATCCTTCCGTTAACCTTTCTATTATGAAGTTCCTTGCTTTCGAGCAGACATTTAAGAACAGCCTTACAGGTCTTCCCATCGGCGGCGGTAAGGGCGGCAGTGACTTTGACCCCAGAGGTAAGTCTGACGGAGAAATTATGAGATTTTGCCAGAGCTTTATGACAGAGCTTTACCGTCATATCGGTCCTGACGTAGACGTTCCCGCAGGTGACATCGGCGTAGGTGCAAGAGAAATCGGTTACCTTTACGGTCAGTACAAGAGAATTAAGGGTACTTGGGAGAACGGCGTTCTCACAGGTAAGGGTCTTTCATACGGCGGTTCTTTAATCCGTCCCGAGGCTACAGGCTATGGTGCTACATATTATGCTTGTGAAGTTCTCAAGCATTTTGGTGAAACAATAGAAGGAAAGACAGTTGCAATTTCAGGCTTTGGTAACGTTGCATGGGGTGTTGCTGCAAAGGTAGCACAGCTCGGCGGTAAGGTTATCACAATTTCTGGTCCTGACGGTTATGTATACGACCCCGATGGTGTTACAACTCAGGAAAAGATTGACTTTATGCTTGAAATGAGAGCTTCAGGTCGTGACCGTGCACAGGATTATGCTGATAAATTCGGTTGCCAGTTCTTTGCAGGCGAGAAGCCCTGGGGTGTTAAGGCTGACATTTGTATGCCTTGCGCAACTCAGAACGAAATCGGTCTTGACGAGGCTAAGAAGATTATTGCAAACGGTACTAAATATTATATCGAAGTTGCTAATATGCCCACAACTAACGAGGCTGTTACACTTCTCAAGGACAGCGGTCTTATCGTAGGACCTTCAAAGGCTGTTAACGCAGGCGGCGTTGCAGTATCTGCACTTGAAATGGCGCAGAACTCAATGCGTTATAGCTGGACTGCAGAAGAAGTTGATGAAAAGCTTAAGGGAATTATGGCAAACATTCATAAGGTTAGTATGGATGCAGCAGAGGAATACGGTCTTGGTTATGACCTTGTTGCAGGTGCTAACATTGCCGGCTTTAAGAAAGTTATGGAAGCTATGCTTGCATACGGCGTTTGCTAAACAACAAATTTGATAAAAAAGGCTGTGGCAAAATATTGTCACAGCCTTTTTAAGAACAGGAGATATTATGAATAAGCACGAGCAGCTTGCCTGCAAATATTTTACAGACGGATATAACTGTGCCCAGGCAGTTTTTGCAGCTTTTCACGAGGAAATGGGACTAAGTGAGAGCACGGCACTTAAAATGTCATCAGCCTTTGGCGGCGGTATGGGCAGACTTAGGGAGGTTTGCGGCGGTGTAAGCGGTATGTTTATGGTGCTTGGCACTCTTTACGATTATGATGATGCTAAAGATGATGCCGCTAAAAAAGAGCTTTATACACAGGTGCAAAGCCTTGCACAAGGGTTTAAAGACGAATATAAAACTATTATCTGCAGGGAGCTTTTAGGTGTCGACGGTGCGCAAAAACCCGACCCTACACCAAGAAACAGTGAATTTTACGAAAAACGCCCGTGTCTTGCCTTTGTTGCAAGTGCGGCAAGGCTGATGTCAGAATTCATCTCAAACAGAGGGCTGTGATATTTTATCACAGCCCCTTTCACTTCCCGAAGGGTTTCAGCATAAAATATAGCGGGAGGTGATTAATCTATGAATAGCTACGGATGCTCTTGCAGAGGCGGCTGCACCCTTCTTGCAGCTACGACAAGTATAATTCTTGGTATTGTTGCGGCAGTCCTCACATTTTTAGGAACTATTACTGTAGGAACTGCGTTCTTATGGGTGGTTTTCGGTATTGCTGTTTCTTACCTTGCAATACTTCTTGTAGTTGCGGCTTTCTCACGTGGGTTTGCCACTCGCAGATGTATATGCCCGCTGCTTTCCATTCTGATAACGGGAATTTTAGGAGCCATTATAACATCTGTAATTCTTCTTGCGATAACATTTGCCGCAACGAGCGGTATCGGCGCAATAATTGTAGGTCTTTTAGTGGCATTTTTCTTTTTAATAATAACTGTAACAGCGTGTCTTGTAAAGTGTGTTGCACGATGTGAAGACGAAGAGGTTCTATAAGGGGAATGTGAAAACAACACAACGGTATAACAAATTCGAACTGCGAAATGTTGGTGGTTTTTTTGTTTTACAAAAAATCTCCGTTAGAGGCTTCGCTTGGTACAGGTTGTCCGTTCTAAAGCATCTTTTCTATCCCTTTTTTAACTAATAAAACAGGCGTTGGGATTTTGTCCCGACGCCTGTTTGTGTTTTACTTACTTTATTTTTGGAAGGCTTGCCGCTGCAACCGACTGCCCTACTCTTCTTGCCTTTTCATCAGGAATATGAAGAGTAATCTTCTCATTAAGCTCAGGGAATTCTGTCTTAAGAACTTCCTTCGCCTGATTAAGAAGAATTGTGCCGCCCTTACCGCTTGTAACTCTACCCATAATAAGAACGTGCTTTATATCGTAGAAAATTGAATAATAAGCAATCGTGTAACCAAAATATGTACCGATTGTTTCATAAATATCTGCCGCACGGCTGTCATCATTTTCCATAAGGCCCTGAACAACCTTGAGCTTTTCTGCAGGAGAAAGGCTTTCATCAAGCTCAATTCCTGCCTTAGGCGCAAGCTTTATTACAGCATCCTGAGAGAAATACTTAACGCCGCAGCCATAATCACCGCTCCACTCGTCAACCATTGCACCCTTATTAAAATCAACGGGAACAAATGCAAGCTCGTTAAGCCAGCCTGTTATATTTCCGTCCTTGTCAACATAACCTGCCGCCTCACTCGTACCCATTGCAACACCGAGCACGTTGTTGTCCTCAAGGCTCATTGCACCTGCAAGTGCTGTTACGTCACCGTCATTTGCAACCTCAACGGGTACATCGCCGATTTCCTTTGCAACGTCAAGGTACATATTCTTTACGTGCTTTTCAAAATCTTCGTCAGATACCTTTAAGAAAAGAGACGCAACCATTATCTTGTTATCAATGTAAACACCTGCTGATGAAACACCGATAGCATCAACTCTGGGCATATGTGATGCCGCAGTCTTCATTGCGTTTAAGATACCTTCGTAATGATACATAGGATCGCTCTGAAGCTTGGGGAACCATACAACCTCTTCAGAATAAACTGTTTCACCGTCAACAACGGCTGAAACCTTACGGTCGCTTCCGCCTGCGTCAAAGCCGATACGGCAACCGTCAAGGTGACGGCCTACGGGTGATGACTTATCGTTTTCCTTAGGAGCATCTGCTATATTTTCAACATAGATAACTTCAAAAGGCTTTTCATATACACGTGCCATAAAGTTAAAGTCAAACTCTCTTGCACCGCCAATAGAGTAATCTGCCGCAATACGCTCATAAATATATTTTGAGCCTGCAACATACACCTTGTATCCGCCCTTTGCCCAAAGAAGAGTCTTTATAATTCTTTCAACTATTTCATAGTTTTCTTCATCGTGACCTGTATTTTCCTTATAAACGTCAAGCTTATACACAGCCATAAGTCCGCCGTTTCTCTCTACACAAACACAAACGGGCTGTGAGGGTGCATTTTTTACTGCTTCTTTATAATCATTTATAACCTTAACCATAGGCATAAACTGAGGTTCAAGTTTTGCAATCATCATTATTCTCCTTTATATCTTATTTCTCCGCCGAGAATTGTTGTCTTTACATTAAACTTTTCGTCGGCAATTACTATGTCGGCACGCTTACCCTCTTCAAGGGAGCCGATTTCCTTATCCTCTCCAAGTGCCTTTGCAACATTGAGAGAGGCGCAGTTTACAGCCTCAAAAAGCTCAAGGTCAGAGTTTTCATAGAGATTATAAACTGCCTCGTTAAGCTTTAATACGCTGCCTGCAATTGTTCCGTCATCCATCAGGCACTTAATCCCCTCTTTATGAACGGGCTGTCCGCCTAATGTATAGTCGCCGTCGGGCATTCCGCCCGCTCGTATACAGTCAGTGATAAGGCAAAGCTTATCCCCTTTGATTTTTGCAATAAGGCCGAAAAGTCCCTTGTTTACGTGGAAGGTATCGGCAATAAGCTCTGTGCTTACATTGCTGTCTGCAAGTGCCGCACCAACAACACCGGGACTACGGTGTGAAAGAGCTGTCATAGCATTAAAGAGGTGGGTAGTATGTCTTACACCTTTTTTAATTCCCTCTACAGCCTCTTCATAGGTCGCATCGGTATGTCCCATAGAAATAAGTACATTGGTATTTTTTGAAACCTTTTCTATACACTGCGCTGCGCCCTCAACCTCGGGTGCAACGGTGAAAAGCTTCACCAAATCAGAATGTTTTTCAATAAAATCAGCATCAGGCTTTAAAATATGCTCCTCTGCCTGCGCACCTTTTTTCTTCGCATTTATAAAGGGTCCCTCACTGTTTACGCCCAGAATTCTGGAGCCGTAATACGAATTGCTGTTTTTCACCTCTCGTACCGCATCAAATGCCGCCTCAATTTCTGCCTTTGAAACAGTCATTGTTGTGGGGCACCATGCAGTAACGCCGTTTTTTATAATGCCTTCTGCCATTTTTTTTATTCCTTCTGCATCTGCATCAGATGCATCGGCGCCTAAGTATCCGTGGATATGCATATCCACAAGACCGGGAGATACAAACATACCCTTTGCATCTATTACTTCATATGCATCAGTGTCTATATCAGAAAGCGGTGCTATCTTTTCAATTTTATCACCGAAAACGATAGCCATATTTTCGGCAATGCTGTCTTTTAAAATAAGCTTGCCGTTAACAATACATTTCATAACTGTTCTCCTTTCCAAAAATATGCCGTCATCTTGATAATATCACAAATTTTTTGAGAGTGCAACTCCTTTTACGTAAAAATATCATATAATATAGAGGAGTGAAGTTAATGAATTATATAAATAAAGAGCTTTTAAAAAAAGCAAACGAGGAAGCCGTATATAATGTGTATATGTATCTGGCGCACAAAAGCGCTCCCAAAGAAAAGGAAACCTTTAAATCCATTGTCCATACGCTTGATGAAAATTTCAAAAACCATAGCGGACAGCTTTGGAGTGACAGAGAAAAGCGGCGTCTTAGAATTCTCAGAAATGCTGTGCGTTTTAACAGCAATCTTGCAAATTCCGTCATTGAAAGTCTTACTGTTTCAAAAAGCCTTATGACGGCGTGCAGTTTTTTAAAGCCCGATAAAAGCATATCCGTTGTTTTTAAGGGAACGGGAGAGGATGAGTGGATTGATAATGGAGAGGGATTAAGCGGAAAATCAGAGGAGAACACCTACATATTTTATGAAAACGGCACAGGGGAGACGGGGCGCAAAACCGTATACAACGATTTTGCCACGGACAGTCAGGTGGAGGCACTCAACTGGTTTTCTATGACAGCGGCAAAATGCGGTTGGGAAGAAGATGCACAAATTACTGTATCGGGACACTCAAAAGGGGGGAATAAGGCACAGTTTGTTGCAATTAATTCTATGCGCCCCTCTCTGTGTCTGAGCTTTGACGGGCAGGGCTTTTCGCCCGAGGCTTTAAAAGCATTTAAAAA